>NZ_CP118753.2:0-300000 GCF_034480035.2 Methanosphaera sp. ISO3-F5 | reverse complement strand
CATTCATCATTGATAAATGTTATAATTATTAATTTAACAAATTGTTCTAAGATATTATAAATTCATTATAATTTGTAATGTCTTATATTGTAATTAAGTTATTTAATGAAAAAAAGAGGTTAAAAATTAGAATAGTTTACAATAGAGTTATCCTATTTTAATATTTTTGGATTCTTCCAGTATTAATTCTAATTCCCCATTATATTGTGTAACCCTTCCTATAACGGTTATTTTCTGGTTTTTGATTAATTTAGTTTTTAGATTTGTTGAGGGAAAAATTATTAAATTAATATTTCCGGTTTGATCTTTTAATTTTATTATTTGAGTATTTGATTTTGTTTTGATGATTGATTCTATGTTTGCATCTAATTCGATTTGATTGTCTATTTTTGATTTGTTTATTTGTTTTATTGTTAGTTTTTCAGGGTTTACATATCCTGATAATAATATTATACCCATCAATCCTATAATTAATGTTATTAATGATATTTTAAATATTTTCTTGTCATTCATAATAATTATAATAATATATATGTCTTTATTATAGATAATGTTTATTATTTTTATACCAATATTATAAATTAATTATTTTGTAAGTCAATCATTTGTTTTAATTTATCCAAAGTATCCACCTGATCCAAACCAATATCATCCCTCACTCTTTTAATAGCTGGAAAACGTAAAGAATACCCTGCCTCGTACTCATTACTTTCAACAATTTCACTATACGCTACTTCAAGAATAACTGCCGGTTTAAATGTTACAATTTGTTCATTAGTAGATAAGATATACTGTTGCATACGATCCGTTAATGAAGCCAACATTTCATCATCCATCCCCGTTGCAGCATGAACAAGAGTTTTATATTCACCAGTTTGACTATCAAGTAATGATAATAAATAAGAACCAAAGAATTTAGCTCTTTTTCCCTTACCATACAATCCACCAGTTATAACACAATCCAAAGTTTCCCTAACTGGTTTGAATTTTAACATATTCTTTCCACGTTTACCCGGAGAATAAGGACTTGATACATCTTTAAACATAATCCCCTCATGCCCATTATCTATAGACCAGTTAAATAATTCTTCAGCATCACCCACATTATCCGAAGACACTACTTTCATAGTACTTAACTCAACATCATCTGATGTGTGCACTATCTCTTCAAGTAATTGCCTTCTCTGACCAATCGGTTGTTCTGCCACAGGTTCTTTATAATATAATACATCAAATAAGAATATTTTCAGAGGAATTTTTTCCCTCATTTTTTCAACATCATATTTTCGTTTAACTCTTTGAAGAATATACTGGAAAGATATTGGCTTGTTATCTCTTGTTGCTATTACTTCTCCCTCAATTATATAATCTTCATCAGGTAATGCTTCTCTTATGTATTCCACTATTTCAGGTAATGCTTGAGTTACATTTTCTAAACGTCTAGTGAAAATTTTTATTTCATCACCAATTTTATGGATTTGAACACGTATCCCATCATATTTAGTTTCACAGACAACCTCACCCATTTCCTCAATACTTTCCCGTATACCCGGACTTAATTGGGCAAGCATTGGCTTTATAGGTTTTCCGGGAGTAATTGATAATTCTTTAACAGCACCAATAGATTCTTGTGCTCTTGTGGCTACTTCCCCAAGATCATTAGATAACATGTATGCCCTATCAATTATTTCTTTATCTATACCGTATGCATCACTTATTGCATCCACAAGCGTTCCTTCCCCAACACCTATTCTCAGTTTTTCTGTTATTGTACGTGTTATATATTTTGCTTCTAATGGTGAAGCAGAACTGTATAATTCCAGTATGAGGTTTAATTTTTTGTTTTGTGAATTACTTCCCGTGATAGACTCAGTTTTTCTAAGATTGTTTATTACCTTTGTTATTGTTAGAGGAACTTTGAAGAAAGTGACTTGCTTGTTATTTGATACCAGTTCTTCTGTTATCTCACCCATATCCCCTACTGATGCTAACTTATTTTCTATGGATTTAGTGTTTTCTCCAAGCATTTTGGATAAGGCTTTGATGATTAATTGTGTGGAAACTCCCATTTCCTTATCACTCCATGGTGGAAATATTTTCCCCTGAAGTAATAATGTCACATCATATGTTGTTTCTGGACTTTTATGTTTTATTGTTTTAAGGAAGTTGGCTATTATTTCCTCTTTTTCTAATCTTCGAGTTGTACTTCCTATTTTTTCATATACGTCCACTAATTCTTCGTATAATATTCCTGACATATTTATCACTATATTATTGATTTAAATATTTTTCCATCTTTTTCTTTGATTTGAAATATTCTTGTGCCAGTACTTTCCACTATGTTTTTGTAGCTTTCAATTTTTTCTTCAGGGAATTTTATTCCAAGATATATTGCTTCTGGTTTCATGTAATCAAACATGATTTCATCATCCGTAATTTTAAGTACTTCTTCAAATTCATCATGTATTTGACTATCGAATTCTTCAGATTCTAATATTTTAAGGATGTCATTTATTATATCTTCATGTTTATAAATTAATTCATCATTTTCTTCTTTTAAATAGTTTTTAAATGTTATCTGTTGAATTTTAGGATTATTCATTGTTTTATGATATATTGGTTCAAGAAGATTATCTAACATTCGGTATTCTGTTTCAGTGTAATGATGATTGTATATGAACATCCATTCATTATCATAATCTGTTACTTCATTTCTTACTTTCATAATACTTGCACAATGATAATTATATACATCATAATCCAGTTCATCTTCAGATATTTTTTCTTTAACATATAATACAGGGAACAATCTGTTAAGATTCATTGCGTTAGTTCTTTTTATTTGTTTGAAGTCATAAGCAACACAAAATCCTTTATGATTACCTGCATATTCATCCCATAATTCTTTTTTATTATATGGTGTTTGGAATAAACGCACATAATTATTATCCTTGTATAACTTCATCGTGAAATATATGTTTATTATACCAGATATGAATTGTTGGTTAATAAATTGGTTCATGTTAGTTTTCCATTCTTGTTGATCTTCAACTGTCATCTCATCAGTATCCTTAGAGAATACAACAGTCATAAGTTTTGCAAATGGAAAATCTGCATTTTCAATAATTTCTTTTTCCTCTTCTGAGAGAAATGTTGGATCTTCTTGTTGAAGATTCATTATTTGTTGATGCATTACATTGTTTAGCTGACTTTTAATATTTTTCAAGTAATCTATCTTAACTATATCATTATAATTTTCATCCAGTTTAGCCTTTTTTATTTTTAGCTTTCCTTCACAAATATTTTTTAATTCTTCAGGACTTACTGTTTTTTCATAGAAATTTCCTATGACAGGAGGAAAATGTTCGAACTTTTTTTTGTCTGCTTTTTCAAATACTTGAATATTATCATATTCTGTTGCAAAAACCTTAAAAAAGTCTATTTTCCATTGTTTATTTAGTGAATTATCTAACATTGAACCAATCCTAATTTTTTATTGTCTAAAAATTTATCTATTATTATAATATATGAATTTGTTTCTACTAAAAATTTTTGAGAATAATATAGTAATACAAAAATAGATAAGAGAAATATTTCACATATATTATTATTAGCAAAAAAATATCGCCAGCATAAACATTGAAAAGAAGGAGGTAAAAAAATGGATTACTTTAAAATGCTTGAAGATAAAACAGAAGAACTTTATGATATTGCACGAGAAGCTAGAAAACAAGGAAAAGACTTGGAATTAGTACCTGAAATACCATTAGCAAAGGACCTTGCCGAACGTGTTGAAGGGCTTGTAGGTCCGGAAGGAGTTGCAAAAAGAATAAAAAAATTAGAAGAAACTATGTCTAGGGAAGAAGTAGCATTCCAAATAGCTAAAGAAATTGCAACAAAAGATGATGTTCTTGGTGAAAAAAATAATTATGAAATTCAAGAGGAAAATGCAGATAGTGCAATACGTACTGCTCTTGCAATACTTACGGAAGGAGTTGTAGCAGCACCTTTAGAGGGTATTGCTAAAGTAAAAATTAAAGATAATCCTGATGGAACAAAATGTTTTGGTGTTTACTTCGCTGGACCTATTCGTAGTGCTGGAGGTACAGCTGCTGCATTAGCTGTATTAATAGGGGATTACATACGTATTGCTCAAGGACATGATAGGTACAAACCTACTGATGATGAAATTGAAAGGTATGTGGAAGAAGTCGAATTATATGAATCTGAAGTTACAAACCTCCAATATTCTCCTACTCCCGAAGAAGTAAGAAAAGCTGTTCGTAGCATTCCTGTTGAAGTTACTGGTGAACAAACAGATGCTATTGAAGTGCAAAATAGGGATTTGCCCCGCGTAGAAACCAACCATATTCGTGGAGGAGCTTTACTCGCTATAGCTGAAGGAGTTATCCAAAAATCTAGAAAAATTGTTAAATATGCAAATACTTTAGGTATTGATGGTTGGAGTTGGCTTGAATATTTCACAGCCCCTAAAGCTGATAAAAAGGAAGAAAAAAAAGAAGAAGAAATTAAAGAAAAAAATGTTAAAAAACCTAAGAAAAAAGCAAAATATATGGAAGATATTATTGGAGGAAGACCTGTAATGTCTTATCCTGGTGCTAAAGGTGGTTTTAGATTAAGATATGGTAGGACACGTGATAGTGGTTTAGCTTCAATGGCAATACATCCTGCTACGATGGAAATTGTAGAATTTCTAGCTATTGGTACACAGATGAAAATTGAAAAACCTGGAAAAGGAAATTGTGTTGTGCCGTGTGATTCAGTTGAGGGTCCTATTGTTAAATTAAAAAATGGTGATGTTGTACAAGTTAATAATGTTTCACAGGCTATCAAGATTAGAAGGGATGTTTCTGAGATTTTATTCCTTGGAGATATGTTAGTTGCTTTTGGTGAGTATCTCAGGGGAAACATTCCTCTTGATGTTTCAGCATGGTGTGAAGAATGGTGGGCACAGGAAGTTGAAGTTTCTGATTATTTTAAAGAAACTCATGACGATTTTGGTATAGGATTTAAGGAAGAACTTGAATTAAATGATTTGCTTAAATTAGATATTTCTGCAGAAAAAGCATTTGAAATTGCCGAAAAAACAAAAACTCCTCTTCATCCAAAGTATACCTTTTATTATCATGATGTGTCCAAAGAAGAATTGAATTCACTTCATGATTATATTTATGAATATATTGAAAGTCCGGATAAAGTGTTCAATGTAGATATTAATCGTATTCCTATTGATTATCATAAAAGAATACTGGAAGTACTTGGTGTTCCACACCATGTTAATAATAATTCATTAATTATATCTAATGATAATCTTTATGCTTTAATGAAAACTTTAAATAAACATTTGACTCCAGATGAAGATACAAAAAGTATAGAAGCAATAAACCAAATTAATGAGATTAGTATTAAAGCAAAAGCACCTACTTATATAGGTGGTCGTGTTGGTCGTCCTGAAAAAACTAAGGAGAGACTTATGAGACCTGCTCCACATTCATTATTCCCTATAGGAAATTATGCTGGAAATATCCGTAATATCGTGGAAGCTGCAAAGAAAGGTACGATTAAAGTTACGCTTGCTAAATGTAAATGTACTAATCCTACTTGTAAAGTTACTTCATTCAAGTCAATATGTCCTGTTTGTGGTTCTCGTACGGAGTTAGAATCATCAGCTGCTAAGAATATTAAATTAGGAAAATTGTTAAATGATGCTTTTGATAGTGTGAAAGTTCGGCGTTTAGACACTGTTAAAGGTGTTAAAGGATTGATTTCTGAAGATAAATATCCAGAACCATTAGAAAAGGGTATTCTTAGAGCATTACATGATGTTTATACTTATCGTGATGGTACTATCAGACATGATTCTACTGATCTTCCGTTAACACATTTTATTCCTAGGGAAATTAGTGTTAGTGTGGATAAAATATTGGAGATGGGTTATACTGAGGATATTTATGGTAAGCCTATTACAGATGAGAATCAAATTGTTGAAATTAAAATTCAGGATATTGTTGTTAGTGAAAGTTGTGGGGATTATTTGTTAAAGGTTTCACAGTTTATTGATGATTTGCTTATCAAATATTATGATATGGAACCATTTTATAATGCTGAGACACGTACTGATTTGATTGGTGAATTAGTTGCAGGTCTTGCTCCTCACACTTCAGCTGGTGTTTTAGGTCGTATTGTTGGTTATACTAAAGCTTCAGGTTGTTATGCTCATCCTTATTTCCATTCAGCTAAAAGACGTAATTGTGATAGTGATGAAGATGCGGTTATGTTGTTGTTAGATGCTTTGTTGAATTTTGGTAAAACATACCTTCCTAGTACTCGTGGGGGTAGTATGGATGCTCCTTTGGTTTTAAGTATTCGTATTGATCCTGAGGAAATAGATGATGAATCACATAATATTGATTGTATGAAACGTATTCCTTTGGAAATTTATCATAAAACAGAGGAGGGAGGTGTTAAACCTTCTGATGTTAATAATTTAGTGGATAATGTTGAGGGTAGGTTAGGTACTGATGCACAGTATAGTGGTATTATGTATTCCCATCCAACTAGTTCGATTCATAGCGGACCAAAAGTTTGTTTGTATAAAACTTTACAGACTATGACTGAGAAGGTTGAGAGTCAAATTGGTCTTGCTGAAATATTAAGATCCGTTGACCAAAAAGGTGTTGTTGAGGGTGTTATTAATTCTCACTTCTTACCAGATATGGCAGGAAATATTAGGGCATTTTCAAGACAGAAGGTACGTTGTACGAAGTGTGGAGCTAAGTATAGGCGTATTCCATTATCAGGACAGTGTACTTGTGGTAATGATTTAATTTTAAGTATTTCCAAAGGTTCTGTTCTTAAGTATTTGGATATTTCAAAGGATTTAGCTCATCGTTATCCTATCAGTCCTTATGTAGTGGAGCGTATTGATATTTTAGAGACTGCTATTAATTCTTTATTTGAAAGTGACAAATCTAAACAAAGTTCATTAGACATATTCTTCTAAATGAATTATTTAATAACCACCCCACATTTTATTTCTTTTTAATACGAACTATTTGAATAGATACGAACTAAAAATACTAATTTTTATATATTAACAAAAACTAAAAATAATATTAGAAAAAAAAACATGTGATTAAAATGATGAAAGATCCTGAAACAATACAAGACACATACAACTTAAACGAAATCCACGTAATAAAAAACGATGGAATAAAAGAAAAATTCAGCTACGAAAAACTAATAAAATCATGCATAATGATAAACATACCACTAGGCCTAGCAGAAAAAATAGCCTATAAAGTATCCAAAGAAGCACATGACAACATAACAACAAAAGAAATAAAAAATCTCATATATAAACTACTAAAAAAAGAAAATACCAAACTAGCAGACAAATACTACAATAATAACACACTCCGAGTAAGAACAGGAAGAGACACAATAGAAGCATTCGACAAAACCAAAATAGCAAATACATTAATACAAGAAACACAAACAACACCAAAACTCGCAAACAAAATAGCAAACGAAGTATACAAAGAACTCAAAAAACTTCAACTAGACTACCTAACAGCACCAATCATAAGAGAAATGGTAAACACCAAACTAACAGAAAACGGACTAGAATCCCTAAGAAGAAAATACACAAGACTAGGAATGCCAGTATACAACATAACAAGCCTAATAGAAAACGGAAACAAAGATAATGCAAACATGATGCACAACCCAGAAACAATACACAAATACGTAGCAGACGAATCCCTAAAACAATACACACTCCTAAACATACTACCACACCACCTAGCCGATGCACACATGAACGGAACAGTACACATACACGACCTAGAATTCTTCGCAGGAAGACCAATAAACTGTTTACAACACGACTTAAGACAATTCATAAGATACGGACTAAAAGTAGATGGAACAGGAGACCATACAAGCGTAGCAGGATCACCAAATCACATAGAAACACTCATGAACCACTCAGGAGAAATAATGCTAGCAGCACAACAAAACATGAGTGGTGGACAAGCAATGAGTCTATGGAATGTATTTGTAGCACCATTTGCAGCAGGACTCCCATATGATAAAATCAAACAATCCGTCGAAATGCTAATATTCAACCTCAACATGGCATACGCAGCACGTGGAGGACAAGTACCATTCACAAGCGTAGGATTAGAATTCACAGTCCCAGACTTCCTGAAAAACGAACCAGCATATGGACCAGGAGGAAAAGTAGTAGGAGTATACGGAGACTATGAAAAAGAAGTAAGACTTTTACAAAGAGCATTCACAGAAGCACTAATCAAAGGAGACTCAGAAGGAAAACCACACCTCTTCCCAAACACAATATACTACCTAAGAAAAGAATGCTTAACACCAGAATTCCAAGAAGACATTGACAGAGTACACTACTTATCCGCTAAGTTCGGAACCGCATATTTCATCAACATGTTACCAAAATACATGGGAAACCATGCAAACTATATGGGATGCAGAACCAGATTATCCGACAACTGGACAGGAGACTGGGAAAAAGACTGTCTTAGAACAGGAAACCTAGCATATGTAACCATGAACCTACCACGTATCGGATACAATGCAAGAGACGAAAACGAAATCTTCGACTACCTAGATGACTACATGAAAATCGTAGAAGAAGTACTTTTAATAAGAAGAGAAAGAGCACTAAAATGCTTAAATGATTACAAATTACTACCATTCCTAACACAAAAAATGGGCGAAGACCCATACTACCAAGTAGACAACAGTACATTATCATTCGGATTTGTAGGTTTAAATGAAATGTTACTAGCACAAACAGGTGCAGGTCTAGAAGATCCGGAATCAAACAAATTAGGACATAAAATAATACAACACATAAATGATAGGGCAGACCAACTTAAAAGTGAAACCGGCCTAAGATGGGGAGTAATCCAGACACCTGCAGAAAGTACCGCATACAGATTTGCAACCATGGACAGAGAAAAATATCCAGACCAAGTAATATGTAACGGAGACAGCAATGCATCTTACTACACAAACAGTAGCCACGTTCCAGTAGATACACCTATGAGCCTACCTGAAAAAATAAAAATTGAATCAGAATACCATCCATTAACACAAGGAGGACATATCTTCCACGCATTTATGGGAGAAAGTTACAGTGACCCAGATAGTTTAATGAGCTTAACAAACAAAATTGCAAGAAAAACAGATATCGGATTCTGGGCATACAGTAGTGCACTTAGTTTCTGTATAAACTGTAAAACATTAATGAAAGGATTACAGTCAACATGTACACATTGTGGAGAAACAAAAAATGTTGAATGGTATGACCGTATAACAGGATATGTACAGCAAGTAGGACATTCAGAAAGTGCATCCGGTGGATGGAATGCTGGTAAAAAACAAGAATTAATTGACAGAAAACGATGGGAACAATAATCAAAAAAGAATCTCATCATTTTAATCCCCTTTTTTAAAATAACTCATTTTTAATAGAAAAAAATTTAAAATTAATAATAATTTAATCAAGGTATTGTTCATCAATAGTTACTGCGGTACCATATGCAGCTATTATTATGTCTGGAGGTATTTGCTGATTATAATTTGTGTATTCAAATTCAACTTCAATTATTGCATTAGCATTTAATTTAAGTGCCTGTTCTTCAAGAAGATGTAATATATATTTACGTGACATTGCATAATCGTTAAGCTTCAATATATTTTTATTTTCAACATTAGATCCTATATATTTAATCTGTTCTTTTCTATTCTTTTCTTCAAATTCTATTACATCCTCTACACAAATCAAACCATGATACTTTGCTATAGGAACATTAGGTTTCGAATTTAATATAGGCAATTTTAATTGTGCAGTATCTTCAATATCGCTAAAGGTTAACTGAGAATCATTTTGATTTTTAAACTTTGAACCAATAAAACTACCACCAAGGCCCAATAAATAAGTGAATGCTAAAAATATCCCAATTATTAAATAATTTATTAACAAAGGAAATGCTGCCTGTAACATCAATAAAAAACCTCCAACAGTAAATATATTAAATGTTAAAGGTTGTGATGGGAAAAGCCAGCCTATACCATTTGTTAAGAAGAACAAAATTATAGCACTTATTGCTCCGGAAGATTTTTTTCTAAGGTACATTGAAACAAATGTTTCAACAAAACCTGCAACAACAGGGGCAATAAAAACATCAATATTTACTCCAAAAATTACTAAATGGTAATATATGCAAATACCGGTTATTATACTTCCAACCAGTAACCCTGAAAAAATGGATAATCCCAATAATAAATTATCATAAGTAAATATTTTATGTTCAAACATTTGAAAAACCTAATCTTATTTTTGAAGCTTTTAATAATAATTTTTTTCCATGACAAATAGTATAATTATGTAATTACATAATAATTATAGGATACTTGGCATAATTATTTTAGATAGAAAAAAGTATTACTACAAAAAATTAGAATATTTTTTCATTATCAACAATATTCTGCCTTTGTTCAAATCAAAATAATAAACACAATGTTAATTACAATTTATTTTAACACGCTTAAAAAGAAACCATATTAAAGAGTATTTCGGAGGATAACATGAAAAACGTGGATTTACTAGTTTTAGGACACACAGCTTTTGATTATATTATGGAAGTTAAAGAATTTTCAAAAATAAACACATCCGCTATTGTAGATAAAATGGAAAAATTACATGGTGGTGCTGCAGGTAATGTTGCAGTTGTCGCGAGCAAAATGGGGTTAGATGTTGGTTTAATATCATGCATAGGTAAAGACTTTAAGGATAGTGAGTACGAACAAGAAATGATAGAAGAAGGTATTGATATTTCTGATATGATAGTTTCAGAAGATGCAAATACGCCTACAGCTTTTGTATTAACAAACCCTGAAGATGAACAGATGTTTTATTTTTATTGGGGTGCTGCAAAGGAATATGAAACAAGCCCTGTTCCTAAAGCTGCCATTGACCAAGCACGTGCTGTTCATTTAGCAACAGGAGATCCAGAATACAATATTAAAGCGGGAAAATATGCTTATGAATCAAATAAATTAGTATCATTTGATCCAGGACAAGATTTACACTTGTATACAACTAAAAATCTTGAAGAAATGATAAAAAACTGTAACATACTCTTTGGAAATGAGCATGAAATAGATCATATATGTGATTTACTAGAAAAATCTGTTGAAGATTTACTTGAAGAAGATATTAATATGGTAATTCAAACCCTTGGAGATAAAGGTAGTATTATTTATGCTAAAAATGAAGACCCAATAAATATTGAAGTTGTTCCAACAAAAGCAGTTGATCCAACAGGTGCGGGTGATTCTTACAGGGCAGCTTTCTTAAGTTTATACCTAAGAGATAATGATTTGAAAACTTGTGGAAGATTTGCAAGTACCGTTTCATCATACATCGTGGAAACACAAGGTACTCAGACAAACATTCCTACTGCTGACCAAGCTTTTGATAAAATGAATGACATATGGTCAGAAACAGATTATTAAAGAAAAATTTTTCTTTTAACCTCCCCCTATCAACTAATTTTTTTACATTCAAAATTAATTTAAAAATATCCCATTCAATAAATTAAAATGAAAAACACCAATAAAATTTAATTAATAAACTGTTTAATTTGTAAATTAAACTTAAATTTTAAAATAAAACTCTTAAAAACTTTAAATACTCCTATAAACTAAGTTAATAATAGTTCATTATGGCCATAATAACTTAGTGTAGAACACAATTAATTACAATTTAAGGGAGTATATAAAAATGACACAAATGACCGAAGCAAGAAACGGTAACATTACTGAAGCAATGAAACAAGTTGCAAAAGATGAAAAATTAAATCCTGAATATATAAGAAAAATGGTGGCAAAAGGATACATAGCAATACCAGACAATAATCAAAGAGAAACAGTAGCAGTAGGTATTGGTAAAAATTTAAGAACAAAAGTTAATGCTACAATAGGAACATCAACAGACATCTGCAACTTAGACGAAGAATTAGAAAAAGCAAAAGTAGCCGAAGAAGCAGGTTGTGACACGCTAATGGAACTAAGTATTGGAGGAGACTTAGACCATATCAGAAGAACTGTTCTTAAAAATACCAACAAACCTGTCGGAAGTGTGCCTATTTACCAAACTGCCGTAGAAGCAATCGAAAATGATGGTGCAGCAATAAACATGGACCCTGACGATATGATAAAAAATATTGAAAAACAAGCAAAAGATGGTATAGACTTCATGGCAATCCATTGTTCAGTAAATCGAGAAACACTAAAAAGATTAAAAAGAGAAGGAAGAAAAGGAGGATTAGTCAGTAGAGGAGGTTCATTCATATCATCATGGATGGTGCACAACGATGCTGAAAACCCATTATATGAAAACTATGATCAAATATTAGACATAGTAGAAGAATATGATGTATGTTTAAGTATGGCAAATGCTATGAGAGCAGGAGCATTAACTGATTCAACAGACCGTGCACAAATACAAGAACTAATAGTTTTAGGAGAACTTGTTGACAGGGCAAGAGAAAGAGGAGTGCAAACAATAGTAGAAGGACCAGGACACATACCAATCAATGAAATTGAAACTAACATAAACATACAAAAGAAAATGTGTAAAAATGCGCCATTTTATATGCTAGGACCAATTGTAACCGATATTGCACCAGCATATGATCATATTGTATCCGCAATAGGTGCAGCACAATGTGCAAGATATGGTGCAGATTTCATATGTTATGTTACACCAGCAGAACATCTTGCATTACCAGATAAAGAAGATGTACGTGAAGGAGTAATAGCTACAAGAATAGGTGCCCATGCAGGAGACCTTGCAATAGATCTTGAAAGATTTGGAGAAGAAGATATTAAAATGGCTGATGCAAGAAAATCTTTAAATTGGACAGAACAATATGAACATGCAATGTGGCCTAATGATGCTAAGGCAATCAGAGACAAAAGACCACCAGAAGCTGATGACACATGTACCATGTGTGGTAATTATTGTGCAATAAAAATAGTTAATAATTGGCTAGATAAAGCTGAAAAAACAGTGTTTGACTAAAAAAAAAAGTACTGTCCTCCTATAGGCAGAGAAGTAATAGGAATTATTCCTATTAATCCATTCTCTTATAATAAAAGATTATGGTGCAAAAAACTTTGTAACTTCTTGAATATAATTTGATTTTGTGATAACAGATATTTTCTGATTTTCTTTGAATAATGTGTCTTGTTGAGGAATAACAAGTTCATTATCATCATAAACAGCACATACAATAAAATTTTCAGTCGGACTATAATCCAGAACTTTTTTTCCAAATAACTTCTTATTTTCTAAGTTTAATTCAAGTAATTCTGTTGAACCTCTTCCTAAAACTATTAAATCAGCTATTTTTGGTCGAGTAATTATTCTTTCCAAGTATCTTGCTACTGCTGCTTCAGGACTTACTGTAATATCTATTCCAACATTTTTGAATGCCTTTTCGTGTTCCAAATCATTTACTCTGACAATTCTTTTTTGAATATTACTATAACTTTGACTAAGTACTGCTGCTAAAAGATTAACCTTATCATCACCAGTTGCAGCTACAAAAACATCAGCATCAGATATATCTGCATCTTCTAATATTTGTACACTTGTTGCATCACCATTAATTACCATTGCTTTAGTTTCCTCTGCTACTTCTTCGGATATTGTAGAATCATTTTCAATTATTGTTACACTTAACCCTTCATGTATTAATGATTCTGCAAGATTTAGCCCTACTCTTCCTGCACCTACTATTATTACATACATGTTTATTCACATTACTAAAAATTTTATATATTATATAGTTATATTTTTAATATTAAAAAAAGTGACTATTTATGATAAAATTATAAACTAGAAATTACATAGATATATTATTAATGATTTTTTCATATAATGAAAAATAGATTATTTTTATTTAAAAATTATTTTAATTTATTAGTTAACTTTAAATTTTATAAAAAAGGAATTATTGTGATATAGATGAGTAAACATTGGACTGAAAGAATTGCTGAAGAATTAAGTAAAGAAGGAAGAGATGAATACGTAATTGGAAGTGGAACTTCAATATCTGGGTCAGTACATATAGGTAATAGTTGTGACGTGTTCATTGCAAATGCTGTAAGTAAAGAATTAAGAAAATTAGGTGAAAATGCAAGAACACTGTGGATAGCTGATGATTATGATCCTCTAAGAAAAGTACCTTACCCTTTACCAGAATCATATGACAAATACCTCGGACAACCTTACTATGAAATTCCATGTCCTGAAGGTTGTTGTGACAATTTTGTTGAACATTTCCAAAAACCATTTACTTCTGCTTTAGAATCTTTTGATATTCAAGATCTTGAAATTAAAAGTGGAGCATATATGTATAAAAATGGATTTTATACTGAAGCTACAAAAATTGCATTAGAAAATGCAGAACGTATTAGAGAAATATTCAATCAATATCGTGAACATCCACTTAAAGATAATTGGTTACCATATAATCCTATTTGTAGTGAATGTGGAAGAGTTAATACTACAGAAGCTTATGACTATGATGGAACTACCATAAAATATAAATGTGAATGTGGTCATGAAGGAGAAATGGATTATACTACAGGTAAAGGTAAATTAACATGGAGAGTAGAATGGGCTGCAAGATGGAAAATATTAAATATTACCTGTGAACCATTCGGTAAAGACCATGCAGCTAGTGGTGGATCATATGATGTTAGTAAAATCATATCCGAGGAGATATTTGATTATCCTGCACCATATCCAGTACCATATGAATGGATAACACTTGATGGTGATGCTATGAGCAAATCAAAAGGTGTGTTCTTTAGTCCAGAGGCTTGGCTGAAAATAGGAAAACCTGAAACTTTAAATTATTTCATATTCAGAAATAAACCATTGAAACCTAAAGATTTTTCACCTAAAATGGGATTTTTAGATTTGATGGATCAGTATGATAGAGTAGAAAGAATTGCATATGGAATAGAAGAAGCAAGTAATGAAAAAGAAAAAGAAAAACTTACTAAAATATATGAAATATCCCAAATTAATGAATTACCTGATGAAATGCCATTCCAACCAGCATACAGATTCTTAACAGTAGCTTATCAAGTTGCTAGTGGTAAATCCGATAAGATTTATGAAATTCTTAAAAATAATCATCAGTTACCTTCAAGATTAGAAGATGTGAGTTATGATAATTTAAGTGAATGGGATAAAAATACATTTTTACAAAGGTTAGAATATGTTAACAATTGGTTAGAGATTTATGCTCCTAAATTTGTTAAATTCCAAGTTATGAAGAAATTACCTCGTATTGAAATTAATGATGAACAAAAAGAGTTTTTAAGACAGTTGGCTGATGTTTTAGAAAATGAAACTTTTGATAATGATGTTGAATTCCATGATCGTATGTATGAAGTTCTTGAAGCTCTGGGTATGAAGCCTCAAAAAGCTTTCCAAGCTATTTATAAAACAATTTTGGGTAAAAAACAGGGTCCTCGTGCAGCTTCATTTGTATTATCTTTAGATAAGGATTTTGCAATTAAAAGGTTCAGACTTGAAGAATAATATTTCTTCAAATTTTTTTTTATAATGGTTCGAAACCAAATTTAGAAGTTAATTTTTGTGCATTATGTGATGCAAAATTAAGGAAACTTTCTACTTCAACACTATTTTTAACATTCAAAGCGCTTATTATATGACGAGTATCTTCGGATAATATATCATTTGTATTAAGATATGTATATGACAGACTGTTATTTATAAAAGTATATAGGGTAGAATCTTGTTCAACCATACAAATAGCTTCATGGAATGAATCAACAGAAGTAACTATATCAAAATCCAAATCATAGTTAGCAAGAGTAGTCCAGGCAAGTCTTTGAGCAGAACCCTCAACCTCAACAAATTTCAAACCATTTAAATCAGACAAATCATTAAACTCATCACCATCATGAGTCAATAACATCAACTTATCCCTACCCAAAGCAACAGGTTCCAAATTCCGAATATATGCTTGTACCGGATCGTCAAAACCAACAATATCCACAATACCCTTACGTGCCAAATCCAATGATGTTTCTAAATCAGTTTGAATAATTTTTATATCATCCAAATGATAAGCTTTAGCTAATTCTCGAATAAATTCACAAGAAACAAAACCACCCGCCATCGTCCAAACATTGTCATCAACCAATCTTCGCTCATAAGATTCATATTCATCAAGTAAATTCAATGCAAACGCTGTTAAATGAGAACCACTATTTGAAACAACCACCAACTTCTCAGACAACAACTTCTCAGCATTAATAATTCTACGATTTAAAACCGTATGTGATATACCCAAATCCTTAGCAGCTTTACGTTGAGATTTATTTAATTTTACGGATTTTAATGTATCAAATAATTTATAATCATAAAGAACATTATTAATTTCAAGATTTAATTTCTTATTACCAACCATAAAATCAACCACACAACAAATATACTTGTTATAAAATTAGATTAGTAAAATGTAAATATAAATGTTTACATATAATTTAATGATAATAAAATTAAAATATTCATTATCTGTTAAATTGAAAAGTTAATTATTGTAGGTAAAAACATGATTTATGATGATGCACTAAATGATATAATTGAAAATGTTTCAAAAATCACAAAATCAGTTAGTTCAGAAGAAATAACTAAAATGACCAACATGATTTCAGAAGTTGACAATGTCTTTATTATGGGACTTGGACGTTCAGGTTTAGTTGCTAAAGCCTTCGGTATGAGATTAATGCACTTAGGACTAAACGTATACATTGTAGGAGAAACAATAACCCCTGCAATTACAGACAAAGATTGTTTAATTGCAATATCAGGTTCTGGTGAAACAAGTTATATAGTAAGTACTACAGGAATTGCAAAAAGTATAGGTGCAAAAATAATTGCAATCACCTCATACACAGACAGTACTTTAGCTAAAGAATCAGATCTTATTGTACAACTTCAGGGAAGAACCAAAATAGATGATGAACCAAACTATATTCGTCGTCAAATAAGTGGGCAACATCAAACATTATCCCCTATGGGAACTATCTTTGAAATTAGCGCATTAATATTTTTAGATTCAACAATTGCCCAAATGATGCATAACTTAGGACAGACAGAGGAAGATTTAAAAGCAAGACATACAGTACTTGAATAAACAAAATCTTCCAATTAAAACTTTTTTTTAATCTTCCAGAATTAATGTAACAGACTTATCTTTAAAAGTATAAACTATTTCTAATAACTCGTGTTTAACTTCATTAAAATCAATATCCACCCTTTGATTTAATAATTCACCCATTAATTGAATAGTAACTGTAGCATCATCATAAACGTGCACAATTTTTCCGGGAACAAACACTCTATTATATGAAATTTCAACTATAGCTCCTTCCTCAAAATTATTTACTACATATTCAGTTAACTGATTCTCTTTTAATATTATTGATTCAACTTTCATAATATCCTATTTTTTAAGCCATAACTGACCTTTACCTTTCACACTATTATCTCCAGAATATAATTCATATTTTCCAATAAAGTAATTTCCATTAATTTTAGGATTATGAATTATCTCCTGTAACTTGAATGATGGAAGAATTTTCTCTAGATTACCCTGAACTATAATAGTTCCTTTTTTCATTTGTCCACCCACCCATTGGTTAACATTGCCACCAATAGATATTAAACCACCAGACATGTGAACTCCTGCTAAAATATCACAATTTCCTTCAACAATTATTTCACCACCCATCATATACTCTGCTAACTGTTTTCCGGCATTACCCCTGACAACAATTTTTCCTCCAGACATTCCTCTCCAATCACCAGCATATGATGAGCCACAGAATTCTTTAACATCACCATTGATTTCCAATAGTCCCCCAGACATTTCTCGACCAGCATAACTTTCCGCATTACCATTTACTATAATATGACCTCCAGACATGAGAGCACCTACATGAAAATCAACATTACCATTTGCAACAATAATTCCAGAGGACATGTTATATCCAATTCGCTTTATCCTAGATAAATCACCGTCAATAATTATTTTACAATCATTAGAATTATCACAAGTTCCTTCCACTATTATATCAAAGAAGTCAGATAATTTTTTTTCCTTGTTTCCATAATAAACTATAACTGATTCAATTTCTTTTTCAGATTTATCATATATTAATTCCGGAAGAACATTATCAAATTCTATGGATATTTTTGTTGATACAGTCTTTTTCAGATTAATTATTTTCATTGGAGACACCACCATAATTAATATTCAATCTTGTTTCTGGTTTAATATAATGATCATTAACCCCATAATTTTCATATTTTATTGTATAATACTTGTTGAACTCCGGTTTTATTCTATTAATTAATTGTTCTTCTTCTTTTTCTAAACCATTAATATTACACCATATATGATTACTTTTAACTAATTTAACAATGTTTCCATCTTTAACCAATATTTCTCCATCTTTAATAGTATACATACTGTTTAATAATTTATTTTCAAGGGTTTCTGAATTGGATTTTAATGTTGGATCAAAATTATCTACATCAATATCATATACAGAAATATCTGCTTTAGCACCTACTCCCAAATGCCCTCTATCATTCAATCCAAGTATTTTTGCCGGACTTGCCCTTGTAATTATAGCTATATCATTCCAAGAATATTCTCTGTCATAAGTGCCCAGGTCTGTTCTTTTTGTTGCCCAATTATGGACTTCATTATCCAACATATCCTGTAATTTTTCTTGACTCATAATCCAGGAAATTATTTTAGGATACCTGATAAATGGTCCTGCATTAGGTGAATCAGTTGTTAACACTATTTTCCATGGATTTTTCACTCCCATGAAAAATTCTAAACCAACAGCCCATTGTAATACACTTACAGGAGCATGTTTGGAATATATTGATGGAATTAAGCCGGAAGAGGTTTCCACTTCTATGTCCTTATTAGCCCATTTAAGTCCGGTTAATCTGAATAAATCATATTCCATTGGTGCATCTGCTGTCATTGTAGTAGTTTCATCAAAAGTTATTTGTCCTATGTCACAGGTCAAGTGTTCATTCTTATTTATATAATTTATTAATTCTGTAGCACCAGAACTCACATCTCTCCATGATGTTCCTTTATAGGCGTGGAATTGGATATGTGTACAATGCATTACTTGATTTCTATCCACATTTTTATTCTTTTTTATGTCTTTCACACAATCAAATGTTTCTAATGTGGTTAGATAATTTCCTGGATGTCCTAAATCATTTGTATGTACATGAACTGAATGTGGAAGTCCCAATCGTTCATTGACTTTTGTTAGTGATGTTATTACTTCACGTCCAGTAACTCCCCAATGAGGTTCAGGATCATCTAGTCCGTCAACATTCTTTCCCCAACCCCATGCTTCACTTCCACAGGGGTTTACAATTTTTATACCATAACCCTTAGCTAGTTTTAACCATTTGGATATAAAGTATGTTAAATCATCCAACCTGTTCTCTTTCACATATTTTAGCATGAACCAATTGTTTCCGAATAATGTTAGTGTAGGAATATCCAAATTAGGAATACTGTTTATTTCTTCATGAGCATGTTTTGCTTCTAATGGGGGAACAGCTGCTTCTGTAACTGTAGTATAACCCATTTTTGTGTAACGATATCCTATTGTTGGACAAGTAGGTAATGAGAATCCTGCTTCAAAACCGGAAATATCATTTTTGGTTGCTGGTTTGATTCCTCGCCTAATATCTTCAGGCCGATATAATCTGCCTATAGACAATTTTGGACCTGCTATATGAGAATGTAAGTCTACTCCCCCTGGCATAACCAACTTACCAGTTATATCAAGTATTTTTGCATTATTTGATACCTTATCCACTATTTTATTGTCTTTGATGAATATGTCCATTTGTTCTCCATCAATATTATTTTTTGGATCATATACTATTCCATTTTTTAGAACATATTCCATTAGTTTTCATCCCCATTTTTTAGTGTTTCTACTCTTTTATATAATTCTGTTAAAATCCATTCATCTGAATGACAGTTTTCAGGTTTATCTATTACTTTTTTCATGAACAGTGGAATTGAATCCATACGATAAGCTGTTCCTTCTGTTTCCACGCCAACTCTAGTACTTGGCAGAACAATATCCGATAATTCCGTGTATGGTCCCCAATGCGTATCAATTTGTACTGTAGGAATTTGAGTTAAGTGTTGTATTGAATATCCTGGAAATTGAACACCAGGATCTGCTGAAATCGCCATGAAAAAATCAGGTTCCCTTCTATTTAATAAGTCAATAGTTGTTGTTTCACCCACCATAAATCTAGGATATCCTCTTGAAAAATCCACTCCATAAGGATACCCTGTTTCAGAGGTTAATGCAATATTAAATCCACTTACATTAAAGAATCCTCTCATAGGTAACATAGACCATTTAGAATATCTGTTTAAATCTTCTATTAATTGAATTAAAACATCCACATTTTTCTGTTTTGCTAGTGTCTGAGATACGCCTAATCCAAAAAATAATGCGCCATATTCTGCGTTTTTCATTATGTTTATTAACTTGTTTAATTGTTCCACTGGTACTCCTGCTATTTCATTTTCTTCTATTGTTTCTCCCCTAAGAATAGTTCTTAATGCATTGAATAATAAATAATCTTCATTCATATTGAATTGTATCCATTCATCAGATACTTTTGCAGTATTTGTAAATTTAGGATCCAATGTTATTACTGTCCGGTCATTTCTTCCATTTCTTCTGAAAAATCCCTCAGGAAATGTTGTGTACCTAGATAAATGTCTTGGATGATCATCCATCGGATTTGTTCCAACATATATTATTACATCTGCCCTGTTTTTTACTTCACCTAATGTCATCACAGGGTGTCCTACATTTTGAAATGCTTGAATTGTGGAACCATGACATATCGTTGATTGATTATCTATAACTGAGCCTGATAATTCTGCAATTTTTATTCCTTTCTTTATTGCTTCTACAGATGTTTCTCCCCACCCATATAATACAGGTCTTGTGCTTTCATATAATAATTTGGCTGTTTTATCTAATGCTTCATCCCATGTTGTTTCTTCAAGGAGTCCTTCTTCATTTCTTACCATAGGATTTAGTAATCTTTGATCTTGATCGTTTATTATTTTACTTGCGCCTATACGACATGCATGTCGAACTCCAACAATGTTATTATTTTTTAACAGATATGTTATGTCATCACAATTGTTTCCACAATAAGAACAAGAACAATTTTTTACTTCTTCATCATAATCGGTTATTGGTGTTTCCATGAATTTAATCCTCCTTTTTCTTATAAATTGGTTTATCCGATAAGTTTTCTGGACTTAAATTGTATTTGTTATATGTTTTATTCATTAATTGTGAAACTAATAAGACGTCTTCATCTGTTTTTGTTATAGATGCCGGTATACCCTTGTAAGTAGGGATGTTACAACAGTAAGTTTCGGGACTGATTACAATGTTTGCCCAAGGTCCTTTTGGTATAAAAATCATTCCTTCATGAGGAGAATCATGGGATTTATCCACAAATAATACAACTTCGCCCCAATCTGTCTGAACTTTGATTTTATCCCTTGGTTTTAGTGACATTTTTTCCATATCCTTTACATCCATAAAGGCTACTGCAGTAGATTGTCTATACTCATCTTTTAGTGTTGAACCTTTTTTCTCATAAAAAGCTTGTATGATACTTGTTCCTGTGTTTATTATTACTTCCATATTTTTATTCTCCATGATATATTGACTTAGTTGGACAAGTATTTGTACAGCTTCTACAGCCTATACATTTTTCGGGGTGAAACAATTTTATAATCCCATTTTCTACTAACATAATTACATCAGTTGTATCCGGACCATTTCCTCCAATTACCTCCGGACATATTTTCTGGTTTACTGGACACACTATTATACATGCACCACACCCCAAACAATGATCTTGATTTACCTTTAACATGTTAAACTCCTTACTAAATAATTAATTTGATTATGTCATTATTTTCAAACTTGAATATATTTATATAATTCAAATTTTTAGTATTTTTCTAGTTGTTTAAAAGCAGAAATTTTAATCATAAAATTAAATATAAATTACTATTTTAATAAGAATATACAAAAATATGAATATAAATTATCATTAATATTCATGATATATATGGTGTAAAAAATGGGAAAAGTAAAAAAAGAAGACATAAATAAAATACTTGAAGGATATGATAAAGAAAATATTACAATAGCTACACTTGGTAGTCACACAGCTTTACATATTCTTAGAGGAGCAAAACAAGAAGGATTCAGAACAGCAGTAGTATGTGAAAAAGGAAAAGAAGTACCATACCAAAGATTTGGAGTGGCTGATGAATTTATATTTGTCGATGAATATAAAGACATAGTAAATGAAGAAGTTCAAGAACAACTAAAAGCAATGAATGCTATTGTTGTACCTCATGGATCATTTGTTGCTTATGCTGGTTTAAGCAATGTTGAAGACAAATTCAATGTACCTATGTTTGGAAACCGTGACATCCTAAGATGGGAAGCAGAAAGAGATAAAGAAAGAAAAATGATTACCGAATCAGGTATCAGAATGCCAAATAAATACGAAAATCCTGAAGATATTGATAAAGCAGTTATGGTCAAATTCCCTGGGGCAAGAGGAGGACAAGGATACTTTATCTGCTCAAGTTATGATGAATTCCAAGAAAAAATTGATGAAATGAAATCAAGAGGATGGATAACTGATGAAGATGTTAAAGATGCACATATAGAAGAATATGTATGTGGAACAAACTTCTGTATTCATTATTTCTACTCTGCTTTAAAAGATGAAGTAGAAGTTCTAGGTATGGATAGTAGATATGAAACAAACATTGATGGAATTGTAAGAATTCCAGCCCAAGAACAAATTGAAGCAAATCTAAGTCCATCATATGTTGTTAGTGGAAACCATCCTGTTGTAATCAGAGAATCCTTATTACCACAAGTATTTGAAAACGGTGATAAACTCGTTGAAACAGCAAAAGAATTAGTTAAACCTGGTATGAACGGTCCATTTTGTCTACAATGCCTAGTAAATGATGATCGTGAAATTGTTATATTTGAAATGAGTGCTCGTATTGATGGTGGTACAAACACATTCATGAATGGTTCAGCTTACTCATACATCCAATTTGGTGAAGTTATGAGTATGGGTCGTAGAATTTCAAGAGAAATTAAAAACGCTATAAAAGATGATAAACTAGATGTTATAATAACATAAATCTTAATTAATCCCCTTAAATTCCCCTTTTTTTAAAAAAAAAAATGAATTAATAAAAATTAAAAATAGAATAAAAAAATATAAATATAAAACTTATGGTTTAGAAATAGCTTCTTTTGGACAATTCATAATGCACAGACCACATTCCGGACATGCATCCTCATTAACTACTGGTCTACCATCAACATTATCTAATGCATTTAATGCACATATTTCTATACATAATCCGTGTTCTGGACATGCATCTACTCCTTGACATATACTTGTATCAATAATTATTGCCATATTAAATCACTCTTATTTTATTTACCAAGTTATTCAAAACTTGATTAACCATATTAAATCACCAATTATACAAATAATAAGTTTTATTTTACTCCTTAAACAATACCTACCATTGTATAACTGTAACTCTATTAAAAAAAGTATTTAAATCAATTGATTTTTAGGAATACTTAAAAATTACTTGGAAAAATATAAAACAGCAATAAAGAGACAAAAACAATTAAAAATAATAACAAACTATGGAAAAATAAGAAATATAAAATGAATTATAACTCTTCAAAAGAAGAATAATCCATAATCCTTTCTATAGATTTTACATCAACAGGTATCCCCTCTTCTTTAATAGCAGCTATAGGATTTAAACCGCCAGGTACAACATAACCAAAATGATATTTTTCTATTTTTGCATTATACATATATTCATTAGTTTGACCAAGTTTAAGTACATCGAAACCAGATTTTTTTATAATATCCAAAATATCTTTACTTGCATCACGAGAAACATAAGGAACTGTATGCACACTTGCCAATATCTTACCATCATTAGATAAAGAACCATTTATATCATGCATATTTTTTTTGATAAAAATTTCATGAGGATCTACAGAAGAACCTTTATAAGATACAAGTTCTATAAAGCGTCTGTTCTTCTTATAAATATCAAGAATACCACTATAAACTGGATTAACATTAATTCCATAATTAGTTAAAATTCCATCAATAGTTAAACTACAAATAGTAGCTATACCTATTTTATCATCTTTTTCATCAACAAGAGCATAATTATTCCCCATACAGTATTCCTGTTTATTTTTATATAAATTATCCAATATTTCAATAGCATCATCCACAAATGTTTTTTCAATATAAGATATGTTTGAAATAACATTTCCGGTAAAAGATTCAATATCATAATCCACATTAGATATTAAATTATATATTTTATTTAAAACAAATGAAACATTCTGTTTAGATTTTTTAGAACATTTTTTTAGAGGTAATTTAACATTCTTATGAACTAATGACATTTGACTATATTCGGCAAAACTATCAGCAAGTTTGATATTTAAATCATAACCACTTTCCTGGGCAGCACATAAAGGAGCTACTCCACCTATAATCACTATTCCAATCATGTTTTCTGGAACTGGAATTCCCAATACAGATTTACCTGCTTCACCAACATGTATTACTCCACCAACACCTATTTTAGATAATTTATTAATGATTTTTATTGCATCATCACGTTTAGACGCTGGAATGATTCTGAAATTTGCGGGAATTACACCGGTTCCATCATTAGCAACATCCAATACTGACGTGTTATCATGACTTGTGAATGCTTCAAGAGGAGTGATAGATGTTTTTTCATAAGATATCTGTTCTATGAAATTAATAGGAGTATAATCTTCAACTTTTAATAATCCACCATATAATGGTTTAGTAACTATTCCATTTTTTTGGAAGACACCATCAATTGTTGTTCCACATACTGTTTCAATATAAGTTTCATTATTTTGTTCGTAAAAATTATATTTTTGACTTACTGCCAGCCCATTTTTAAAGAATTCATCTATAATATCTTTTGAATCAACTTCATTAATACTAGACAAATTTACTATAACTAATCCTTTTGAAGTATTGTAATCTAAGGATACATTATACATTTTTTCTTGAAAACGAGAATATGTGAAATCCACTTGATCATATATTAATCCTTTTTTAAGTTCATCTATTCCTTTAGATGTTATTTTTCGACCTTTATATCCAATTTTTTCTGTCAAACCTTTTTCATCAAGAATATGCATATGATATCTTACTGCTCTTTCCCCTAAAGAATATCCTCTATTATTTAATTCTTCAGAAATTACTTTAGCACCCAAAATTTCATTTTCATTGTATAATATTCTTAAAATTTCCATCATTTTCATATCGGTTTCTTGTTGTACTGTGATAGTATCACATCCTAATAGAATATTATTGTATTAGTCAATAAATAATAAATTATTTTTTTAATTCGTGGTTCCATATGTAGATAGAGTATGAATTGTTGCATTATTAATCAAAATTTTAAAGTATTCTCAGAGTCATTAATATTAAATAATTTTGTGTTAATTAAGTTTTATTCTAACAATCACTCGTAAAAAAAATTATAGATTAGATATTATTGAATCTTCACTTTTAAATGTTAGAATAATTAAGTTATATTTTAATATTTTATTTGTAACTATATTCATTTTATTTATTTTGAAATGTTTATTACAGTAGATAACATCTGTGAAAAGTGAACATTCCGTATATCAACAAATTGTTAAAAAAAAAAGGAAATAAATAAAATTATACATTTAAGTATCTGTCACGTTCATAATCAAATACTTGAACCCTATAATCATCCCATTCCTGACGTTTAATGTTATAAAACTGATTATAAACATAATCCCCTAATGCATTAATGACAACTTCATCTTTTTCCAATGAATGATAAGCTTCCCAAAGACTGGTAGGTAAAGTATCAATACCTTTTTCTAACAATTCTTCCGGAGTAAATTCAAATGCATTAAATTCTGTAGGTTCTCCAGGATCAATTTTATTATCCATACCATCCAATCCGGCTTCAAGCAATACTGCAAAGGCCAAATAAGGATTACATGAAGGATCCGGTGATCTGCACTCTATTCTTGTACCAAGACCTCTTGATGCCGGAATTCTTAAAAGAGTAGATCTATTCCTAAGTCCATATGCAATATAACAAGGAGCTTCATAACCCGGAACTAAACGTTTATATGAATTAACAGTAGGAGATAAAATAGCAGACAATGCTTTAGCATGTTTTAATAACCCACCAATGAAATAAAGAGCTTCCTGTGACAAACCAGTTTCTGTATTAGGGTCATAAAAAATATTTTTTCCATCCTTAAATAAACTCTGATTACAATGCATACCACTACCATTAACACCAAAGAAAGGTTTAGGCATAAATGTAACATCATATCCTAAATTACTTACCAAAGCTTTAATAGCCTGTTTGAAAGTAATTACTGCATCAGCAGTTTTCATTGCATCAGCAAATCTGAAATCGATTTCGTGTTGTCCTGGTGCAGCTTCATGATGACTAAGTTCAATATGAAAGTCCAATTTTTCTAATCCTAATACTATTTCTCTTCTCAAATCGGTTCCTTTATCCAGTGGTTCAACATCAAAGTAAAATGCATCATCTGAAGGCTTGAACTCTCCATTTTCATCACGTTCAATAATGAAAAATTCAGGTTCAGGACCCATATTAAATTGATATCCTCTTTCATCTGCTTTTTTCAAAGATTTTTTAAGAACTCCCCTCGGATCACCTTCAAAATTACTACCATCTGTATTGTAGATATCACAAATAAACCGGCCCGTTCCTTTATCTTCAGGCCTCCATGGTAATGTTGAAAAAGTATTAATGTCTGGCTTTAATGCTAAGTCACTGTCATTAATATCAACAAAACCGGGTACGGATGATCCATCAAATAATAACCCATCATTAATTATATCTTCGGCATCATCTGGTTTTTTAAGTGATACCGCCATACTTTTAGGAATACCATGAATATCAGAAAACTGTAATCTTAAAAATTTAGAGCCATATTCATCTATCTGTTTAATTATTTGGTCTATTTTGTCATCTCGTTCAGACATAAATATTCACCTTAATATTTTTATTAATGAAACTTTAATAAATTTTATAATTATCTTAGTATTAATTTTTTTTCATTTAATTGATTGTTTAAAAAAAATACTTTTGAAATTGTGTAGTTATTAGTCTAATTTTAAAGAATTTTTATAAAAAAAAATTAAAAACGGATTAAAATGTTAAATAGAAAGTTTAGTACTAATACTAGTCGCCTACACTCAAATAAATCTAAGTGTAAAATCATCAAAAAAAAATTTTTATAAAAGTAATATTAAAAATCAATTATCCTAAATGAAGAAATATCAAAAATATCCCATTGTAACACTTTAGGAGCTAAAACAATATTTTCCTTTCCTAATATGTATTTTATTGTTTCATTAACTTCTAAAGAACCAAAAATTGCAGGAGTTATTCCGAGAACTTGCGGTTTTTTAATGCTTAAACTTAACAAATAATCTTTAACTTGATCTAATTCATAACCTAATGATTTTAATTTAAATACTTCTTCATATGTAGGAGATTTCGGTTCAAAAACTGATAATTGACCTAATGTTTTATCAACAGCACTGTGTACAAAAGTCATTCCTTGTTTTTTTGCTTCTCTTGAAATCATTACTCTTGTATATACATTATCAACTGCATCAACTAATATTTCATTTCCTTTGAAAATCTCTGAAATATTGTGTTGATTTATTGTTAAATCATAAGCAGTAATGTTTACATTTGGATTTATTTTTTCTGCAGCTTCTTTTGTTACTTTTACTTTTGATTTGCCTATTGTTTCTAAATTACTTCTTAATTGTCTGTTTAAATTTGTTTTATCAAACACGTCTTGATCGATGATAGTTAATGTTTCGAAACCTGCACGAACAAATTGTTCTACTATTATGCCACCTAATCCACCAGTTCCTACTACAACAATAGGAGTTGTTCTTAATTTTTCTTGTTCTTCTTGTGTAAAAATTTCAATTTGTCTTGAAATCAAGTCTTCATACAATTTTGTCATGAAATATCTCCAATAGTTTAGATTTATTATATATATGTTTATAAGATATATTATATAACAATTGTTATAAAATGTAATAAAAAACATAAAAATACAAGCAACAATCACAAAAAGAGGGTGTGCGACAACTCTCAGACATAACTAATTTTTTTATAATTTAAATCTTTCTATTTTTATTATAATTCATTGATTTTAATTATTTTTTTATAAATTTTTCGTATTAATTTTTATTTTACTTATTAATTGTGTTTTTTAGGTATATTTATATATAAGGTTGTATAAATATATTATATAGAGAATTGAATTTAATGGTTTTGTTATTTATGGTTTTACAAGAAGATACTATTGGTCAGACATTTTTGTTACCTAAGGATATACGTACTATGATTCCTGATGATCATGTTTGTTTTTTTATTGAAAAACTTGTGAATTGTGTGGATTTTAGTGAGATTGATTTTCAGTATGTTGATACTCCTGGTCAGAAGGCTTATCATGCGGCCATGTTGGTTCGTATCATCATTTTGGGTACTATTTATTCTATTCATAGTAGTCGTAAGTTGGAACGTATTGTTCGTGAGAATATCGTGTTTATGTATTTGGCTGGATTTCAAACCCCTGTTTTCAGCACTATCGCAGCTTTTAAACGCGAACACAAGGAGATTATAGAAAAAATTTTTCTTGAAACAATCAATTATGGACATAACAAAAATTTAATTGATTTAGACAGCATTAGTATCGATGGAAGTAAAACACGAGCATATGCCAATAAATATAATAATTTAACCAATGAAGATGTACTAAAACTTTTACATATCATCCGTAAAGGCATTATTACTGATATGGAAGAAAATAAAGCATTAGAAAACCGAGAAAACAAAACAGTACAAAATACAAACAATACCAAAGAACAAATCAAAGAAGCACTACGAGAAGCACGTAATATCAAAGTTAAACCAGATGAAAAACCAAAAACAATAAAGAAAATAAAACACGAAGAATCACAAGATGAAGTGGATGAAGAACAACAAACATTAGATACTTACCGCAATAAACCGATGAAAAACAGTATGGAGCATGATGAGAGCAAATTTGACGAAGAAATGTATGAACTCATCGATGAAAATGATTTAAACTTCTGTGGAAAACAAATACTAAAACAAGCCATAGAACACCCAGAAACAGCATACAAACAAATAAAAAAACTAGAAAAATGCAAAACAGAACTAGAAAAGAGTGGTAAAAATACCGTTAATTATACAGATCCAGAAGCACGTAAAAGTCCCAACAAAGAAGGAATAACACAAACCGGATACAACGAACAAATAGTAGTAGACAACAAAAACGGACTAATAATAGCAGTAGACGTAACCACAGATGGAAACGACCAAAAACAACTAATACCAATGATAAACCAGACACAAACAAACCTACAAAACGCCCTAAACCTAACAAATGAAGAATCAGAACAAATAATGCAAAACATAGATATACTAGCCGATAACGGATACTACACCAACCAAACAGTACACGATATCTACGAAGAAGGAAAATACTCAATATTAATGCCAAATAGAGAACAAGCAGGCAAACAAAAAGATTGTCTAAGACGAAACAGCCAAAGAAAAACCAACAATAACAAAAAAGACGGATACGGAAAACACAACATGATAAAAGACGAAGAAAACTACGCATACATCTGTCCAGAAAACAAAATACTACCCGTTAAACAAGTTTACCCTGGAAAATACACGGACAGAATAATATATTACACCAGTGAATGCAGCAAATGCCCATCCAAAAAGATCTGCTTAACCAACAAGATGACAGGTAAAGTAATAACCGATTACACAAGCGATGCCAAAGAACTACTGGCTTATAAATTCGAAACACCAAACGGACAAGCACAATACAAGAAGAGAATGCCAATGGTCGAACCACGATTCGCATACAACAAATACACACTAAAATACAGACAATACCACCTACTAGGAGTAAACAACGCAAAAATGCAACAAACACTCATGGCCACAGCACAAAACATAGTAAAAATACATAACATAGAACAAAAAGAACTAACAAACAATAAAAAGACAATAAATCTAAATTAAAAAATAGAATATAAAATTAAAATTGAATATAAGTGCCCATAACAATTATCCTAAAACACAATAATTGTTGCACACTCTCAAAAATATAAAAAAAACAGTAAAAACCTAACTGATAAAAAAATATCAATTAGTTAGAATACTCATACCATAAATAGTATGAGTGCCGGGGGCGGGATTCGAACCCGCGACCTCACGGTATCCCAGGAAAAAGTCAGAGCTTTGCTTAATACCCTATGAGCCGTGCGCTCTAACCAGCTGAGCCACCCCGGCAGTGGCACATAACAATTTATGTGTAATATAATATATATACTTTACGGTAAAAAATGATAAAAGAATAAAATAAATAAGAAAATAAACAAAAAGAAAAAACAATAGATATGAAAAATAAAGAAAATAAAAATAAAAAAAAAACATATCAATAGGGGTTTCTAAATGACACAACTAGAAGAAGCAAAAAAGGGAAATATAACTCCTGAAATGAAATATGTAGCTAAACAAGAAGAAATAAGTGAAGAAAAATTACGAAAACTTATTGCTAAAGGACAAATAGTAATTCCAAAAAACAATAGAAACAACACCATACCAACAGGTATAGGAAAAAATTTACGTACAAAAATAAATGCTAACATAGGTTCCTCAACAGAAATGGAAGATATAGAAATAGAACTTGAAAAATTAGAAGTATTGATAAAATATGGTGCAGATGCTGTAATGGATTTAAGTACCGGCCCTAAATTACATGAAATAAGAAAAACAATAAGAGAACATACAAACATACCATTAGGAACAGTCCCAATTTACGAAGCAGGAGCCGATACAACCAATATCGGAAAAGCAATAGTTGAAATGGATGAAGACACAATCTTTAATACCATCACCAACCAAGCAAAAGAAGGCGTAGATTTTATAACAGTACACTGTGGAATTAATAAAGATTCAATAGAATCTGTAAAAGATTCAAAAAGACTGATGGGAATAGTAAGTAGAGGAGGAGCATTAACCGCTGCTTGGATAATGCACAACGAAAAAGAAAATCCATTATACAAAAATTTCGATTACCTGTTAGAGATATGTAAAGAATATGATGTTACACTATCCCTAGGAGATGGATTAAGACCAGGATGTATCCATGATGCAACAGACATAGCACAAATAAGAGAATTAACCACACTAGGAAAATTAGTGAAACGCTCAAAAGAAAATGACGTACAAGTAATGGTAGAAGGCCCAGGCCATGTACCTATCAAACAAATAAAAGCCAACATGCAAATACAAAAAACAATATGTGATAATGCACCATTCTACGTTCTAGGACCCCTAGTTACAGATATAGCCCCAGGTTACGACCATATAACTGCTGCCATAGGAGGAAGTATTGCAGGATCAAGTGGAGCAGACTTTTTATGTTATGTAACTCCCGCAGAACATCTTTGTATACCTACAGTAGAACATGTAAAACAAGGAGTAATAGCATCAAAAATAGCTGCAGAAGTAGCAGATGTTGCTAAAGAAATTCCAAGCACTATGAGAAAAGAAAAAGAAATGGCCATAGCACGAGAAAACTTTGATTGGAATAAACAGTTTGAATTAGCCATTGATGGAGAAACCGCCCGTGAATATTACGAAAGTGCAAAAACAAGTGACGATGAAATGTGTAGTATGTGTGGAGACTTTTGTGCAATAAAAATGGTTAAAGAATATGAGAAAAAATAACACAAAATTAATAATATAATAAAAGATATAATATACTATAAATATTCACAGAGGTAAGCAAAGACAATAGGAGGTAAACAAATGGCACGAAAAAATAAAAAAACATTACCTGCAAGTGGGGCAGGTATAGTCAGATACTTCGATGATGAAACTTCAGGAATAAAACTCTCTCCTAACCAAGTAATTATTGGAGCAGTAATCATTGCATTAATTTGTATCGCATTAAGATTTACAACATATGTAGGTTATTAACACCTTCAAACAAACTATTTTTTTAAAAATTTACTATAACACATCCCAATTTAGAAAGATTATTAAAGAAATTAAATCATAATTATTAATAATGAACAATATCTTTAATAAATGATACTTTACTTCTCATGGAAAAAAATTATAAGAAAATTAATTAACCATGATAACATATAATAAATTAAGTATAAAGTGTTTAATTATAAAAAAAGATGGAATTTTTATAAGAAAAAACTGAAAAACACTGAATTATTTATATTTTAGGATTAGTACAAGAGTTATATTGAAAAAATATGGAATGGGATAAAAATGAGTGAAAATAAAGCTAATTTTAGGGATGCAAACCCAGAAAATCAAAAACCACACAATATTTCTGGAAAAAATCCAAGATCAGTGCAAAACTTACATAAAGCACAGGTAAAACCAAAATCTCAAGATAAAGAGATAAAAATTGAAATTATTGAAAATGAAAAAAATGCATATAAAACTAAAACATCATACCTTGTTCAAAAAGCAAAAATGCAACTTAAAAGACGTGTAGCACCAGGAATTTCAGAAATTATTATCAGAAAAAATGAAGAAAAAAGAAAAAAAGAGGAAGCAAAAGCAGCAGCTGCAGCTCAAGCAAAAGCAAAAGAAGAAGCAGAAAAAGAAGCTGAACTAAAAGAAAAAGTTGAAAAAGAAATCGAAAAACAAGAACAAAAAATAGAAACACGTGCTGCACCTCAAGAAGATAATAAAACCGTGGAAGAAGTCGTGGAAAAACCAGAACCTGAAGAAGAAAAAGTGAACATTACTGAAAAAATTAAAGAAGATGCAAAAGAGGTTGTTTCTCAGGTAAAAGAAAAAGTAGAAGCTAAAATAGAAGAAAATAGTAATGAAAAGTCATTCACACAAACACTAAGAGAACAAGGACTAATACAAGCTCAAAAAATATCCGAAAAAATTGAAGAAACAAAACCAAAAGTAGAACAAGCAGTAAAAGAAACAAAAGAAAAAATCGGAACCAAAATAGAAGAAACAAAAACTACAAGTGACGGAAAATCATTCACACAAACACTAAGAGAACAAGGACTAATACAAGCTCAAAAAATATCCGAAAAAATTGAAGAAACAAAACCAAAAGTAGAACAAGCAGTAAAAGAAACAAAAGAAAAAGTTGAAACAAAAACCGAACAAACAGAAACAACAAGTGACGGAAAATCATTCACACAAACACTAAGAGAACAAGGACTAATACAAACAGAAACACAACCACAAGAAACACCAAAACAAGAACAAAAACAAACACCAAAAGAAACAAAAACCGAACAAACAGAAACAACAAGTGACGGAAAATCATTCACACAAACACTAAGAGAACAAGGACTAATACAAACAGAAACACAACCACAAGAAACACCAAAACAAGAACAAAAACAAACACCAAAAGAAACAAAAACCGAACAAACAAAAATTACAAATGACGGAAAATCATTCACACAAACACTAAGAGAACAAGGACTAATACAAACAGAAACACAACCACAAGAAACACCAAAACAAGAACAAAAACAAACACCAAAAGAAACAAAAACCGAACAAACAGAAACAACAAATGATGATGTAAAAACATTTATGGATTTAATACGTTCAGAAGGTTTATTATAAAGGGAGTATTCCAACCATGTCCGAACACATCAAATGTAGAATGATTTCAAAAGGAAAAGATACTGGTGAATTATTAGTTACAAAAGATCCTATTAGTTTTTTAGGAGGAGTTGATCCAAATACGGGATTAGTGATTGATAAAAAACATGAATTATATGATCAATGCATTACTGATAAGATATTAGTTATTCCTTCAGGTAAAGGATCTACTGTAGGTTCTTATGTAATTTATCAAATGGCTAAGAATAAAACTGCTCCTAAAGCAATTATTTGTCAGAATGCTGAGCCTATAATTGCTATTGGTGCAATAATATCTAAAATTCCTATGGTCGATAATCCAGAAGTTGATGTTACTACTTATTTAAAAACTGATGAAATTATTACTGTAGATGCGGATAACTCTTTAATTTCCTTAAATTAACTTTTTTTAATATATTTTTTTTATTTTATTAATTTATCCTGTTAACTCAATGTTTATTATTGTTTTGATGAAGAAATAAGATTATTTTATTTTTAGATAAATATTTATAAAACTTCCTAGTATAAATTTAGTATAGACTAAAAAAAATTTTTCAATAAAAAATAAAGGAGGAAGAACAAATGAGTGACAAAGAAGATACTTTTGTAGTTGAAGATATGCATTGTAATGCTTGTGTTAATACAATTACTAAAACATTAACTTCAAATGAAGCAGTAACAAATGTTGATGCAAATCTTGAAACCAAAGAAGTTAAAGTTAAATATGATGATGAAAAGTTTGATGTTGAAGAAATTTTAAGTTCTTTAGATACCATAGGTTTTCCTGCAACTATTAAAAAAAAACAATAAATGTAGCAGGAATGACCTGTGTAATGTGTTCAAGAGCCGTGACCTCCGCAGTATCAAAAATGCCCGGAGTATATTCAACCCATGTTAATCTTGTCTCTGAAACTGCAGATGTACTGTTTAACCCAGAAGTAGTTACTATTGAAGATGTAGGAGAAAGAATTAACAATATTGGTTACGAATACATGGGCATTCATGATAATAGCTCCATTAACAATGACGTAATTGAGAAAAAACATGAAGAAAATCAAAAAAGAAAATTATACCGAATTGTTGTTGGATTCTTCTTTTCAGCAATATTAATGATATTGATGTTTGGAAACTTTAATTTAGGTCCAAATGCATCATACATAATGTTAGCTATATCAATTTTACCATTCATTTATGTATCATATCCTATCCTAAAATCTGGATTAACTTCTATAAGACATAAAAATTTAAATATGGATGTAATGTATTCATTAGGAATAAGTGTGTCTTTTTTAGCTAGTTTAATAAGTACATTCGGTTTATTAGGAACTAATGAATTCATGTTATATGATACAAGTATTATGTTAGGATCATTTTTAATGCTAGGTAAATATTTAGAAGACCGAGCTAAAGGAAAAACTTCAGATTCTATAAAAAAATTAGTACAACTTAAAGCAACAGAGGCTACTGTTGAGAAATATATTGAAAATAAGGTAATTCAAGAGAAAATGCCTATCAATGAAGTTTTGAAAGGAAATATTATAATAGTAAAACCTGGAGAAAAAATACCTCTTGATGGAAAAATTATAGATGGAAACAGTTATGTTGATGAATCTTTAGTAACTGGTGAATCAAAACCAATCCATAAAGAAGTGGGTTCAAATGTTATAGGTGGTTCCATAAACAAGGAAGGAACATTTAAATTCAAAGTCACAAATACTAGTGAAAAAACTGTTTTGTCACAGATTATTTCAATGGTACAAGAAGCTCAAAATTCAAGTCCTCCTATACAGAAATTAGCTGATAAAATAATTAAATATTTTATTCCTGCAATTTTATTAATTGCCCTAGTTTCCTTTATTGTATGGTATGTGATTTTTAGGCAAGCATTTTTATTCAGTTTAAGTATTTTTATTTCAGTAGTTGTTGTGGCTTGCCCATGTGCTTTAGGTCTTGCAATTCCTACAGCTTTAACTGTAGGTGTTGGTTTAGCAGCTAAGTATGGAATTCTTATTAAAGATGGGGAAACTTTAGAAGTTTCAGATAAAATAAACCATGTGTTGCTTGATAAAACTGGTACAATTACTGTAGGTCAACCTACTCTTAGTACTATTATTAATTATTCAGAAAAAAGTGATGATGAAATTTTATGTATTGTTCGTTCAATAGAACAGTTCTCACAACATCCAATATCTAGTGCTTTATTTAATAATGAAGATAAACAGGGATATGAATTATATGATGTTGATAACTTTGAAAATATCACAGGTAAAGGAGTTATAGGAAGTATAGATGATATTCAATATTATGTGGGTAATAAAAAGTTAATGAATACATATGACATTGATTTACCTGGAAGTATCCTTGAGGATTTAGAAAAAGAAGAACTTGATTTGAAAACTAGTGTTATTTTAGCTGATGAAAATAATATTTTGGCAATAATATCTGTTGAAGACAAGATTAAAGAAAATAGTATTAATGCTATTGAAACTCTTCATTCCATGGATATTGAAACTTCGATGGTTAGTGGTGATAATAGGAATACTTGTGAGAAAATTGCTGAAAAAGTTGGAATCAGTAATGTTGTTTCGGAAGTTTTACCACAAGGAAAATTAGATTATGTTAAACAATTACAAAATGAGAATAAGATAGTTTCTTTCATTGGTGATGGAATTAATGATGCTCCTAGTTTAACTAAATCAGATGTTGGGGTTGCTATGGGTACGGGAACTGATGTTGCCATAGAGTCAGGAGATGTGATTTTAATTAATGGAGATTTATTGAATGCTGTTGCTAGTATTCAAATTAGTAGAAAGACTATGTCGAGGGTTAAACTTAATTTATTCTGGGCATTTGCGTATAATATCATATTAATTCCTGTTGCTGCAGGAATCTTAATTCCATTTAATATCTTTTTCAGACCTGAATTCAGTGCTTTTGCTATGGCTTTAAGTTCTGTGACTATAATCACATTATCTTTACTTTTAAAGGGTTATGTTCCGGAAATTTTAAAGGATGAATAGTTATTCATCCCAACTTTTTTTTATACATTTTTTTTCATTATTTCTCGTAGTACTGCAGTTGCATAACATCCTCTTGGTATGAAGAATTCGACTGAAATTCCATCATTTATTTCTTCAACATGTGTATCTTCTATTTTAAATCGAATACTTCTTCTTATGCCATGACTACCTAATTTTGGTGTTTTTGGGCATGCAAATGATTCTTTAAGAATGTTTTCATCATGAATTACTTTTTCTTCTATTTTGCCTTGAATACCTTCTGCTAGTGGCACTTTTGATCCGAGTAGTGGTGCTGTTGGGTTTAGTATAAACTTATCCATATCATCTTGTATTGTTTCTTTGTTAATTTCATGCACCCAACGTTCTTCGGAGTCGATTATTATATCTCCTTCTAAGTATTTGTCAATACCTATTTTTGCTCGTTCATTAATTATTTTGTTGAATAAGTATGATTCATATGCGTTAACGAACATTCTTTTTAATGGTTTTGGTAATGATTCTATGGCTCGTATATAATCTTTTTCTACTAATTCTCCATGTTTATCTTTTGAAATCATTAATTCACGAATCATTGATTTTTCGTATCTCATACTTTTTGGCATTATATTATATGCTTCTTCAAGTTTTCCTTCATCATATAATTTTCTTGCTTCATATGGCTGATTATGTTCTTCTTCGTTAGGATGTCCAATATAAGTATCTACTGCTTTTTTTATGTCACCTTCTACAAGACATTTTCCCACTAAATGTGTTGTAGATCTTACTTCGCCGAAACGCTGATATCCATAATAATTGGGTACACCAGTTTTTTTTAATGATTCTAAGACTTCTTCTGCTATATGTTTATCTTCAGATGGATTATTGGTATTTCGGATGTTAATTTTGAATTTATTTCCTTTTAACTGGCCCATTCTTAATTTTTTCTGATTTTGTTTTATTTCAAGTATTTTTACGTTGTGTAATATTTCATTAAAGTCAGGTAATTCTTGTGGAGTGATATTTGAAATACATAACCATTGTCTGGTTATTGCAGAACGGTCCTTCATTCCTGCAAATCCTGTTCTTTTTCGGCTGAGATGTAATTCACGTGCAATGTCCAATACTACATCCAATGTTGTTCTTCCATTTTTTTCTATGTGTAACCATGTATTAGGTCCTTCTCCGGAAGGTAATTGTAATGGGACTTCATCAACATAGAAATCTTCATTGCTTTGTCTTATGATTCCATTTGTTCCCTTATTCTCTGTGATAAACGTTTCAACATTTAACATTAATTTTCATCCTCTTTTTTATAATTTTAATCATTTGATTAATAAGTAATTATTAGAATAGAAATAAGAGTTAAAATTATTAAAGATTAAGATTAAATAAAAAGTAATATTTTCCTTTATTATCAAATAATTATATTATTATATGATTTATCTGTTATAAATAAGTATATTTAGAATTATTAATTTTTAAATGAAAAAATTTTATGACTTAAAAATATGATTAAAATAATAACAAAGTTTAAAAATTAGAATTTAAATAAATATATTATAATATATTATGATTTCATGGAGGGAGAAAAATAGCTAATTCAACATCCAAAAGTTTGGTTGTTTTATTTATATTAACACTAATACCACTTATTCTAAGTTTATTGAATTTAGTGAATAATACTTATTTGTTCGTAGGGTTATTTGCTGTAGACTTCCTCATTGTTGGAATTGCAGCAACAAAATTAAAGTATCCCTTATTAGATATTAAAGAAGTTTTACGAAAAGTAACCTTAATCATACCTCTAGGTTTACTGTTTTCGTTGATAAGTGCAGGAATTGTTTATTATTTTAAAATGACTGCAAGTAGTATATTATTGTTTTTATCTTTAATCGCAATAATTTTAATAATTACTTCAGGATTAAGAACACAAAGCAATATTAGTAAAATAGAAAATCCAAAGGAATATGCGGAAAAACATTTGAAACGTATAATTTACATGTTAGTGATATTCTGTATCGTTTCTTATATTGGAATGGAAGTACCACCATTTAGTGTCATACCATTATGGTTCGGTTTATGTATTCCATTTATCATGTTATTACCTGGATATCTCCTATTAAATATTCTTAATCCATATAAGGATGCAATTCGTTTAGGTGAACGTTTAGGAATTTCAATATTTGCTAGTTTAGTTTTTACATCAATCATTGGATTAATTATAGTTCAAATAGAACATATGCTTAATATGAGACATGTTTCTTTAGTGCTTGTTGTAATTACATTAATTATATTGTTACCATTGTATTACATAAAAGTTAAAGAAAAAAATACTCATGAGTTATTTAATGATTACCGGATAAACAGATTGTTTACATTAATTACTGTTGTCGCAATAATTGCAGTGTTAGCATCAGCAGCATTAGTTACTTCAGGTAATTGGAGTGAAAATAGCCCTAGTGCATTATTCCAGGGAAATACAACATTTAAAGTTTCTGGTATACACAATACTCCCGATGAAAAAGGATATTATAATTTTACAAATGGAGAAGTATTAAATTTAACAATGTCCATTGTTAACAATGAACATAGAGACATGGAATATACTGTAAAAGTAGAAGTTACTAATGAAACCAATAACGTCACATTACAAGAAGAAAAAGTTAAAGTTAAAAATAATGGACGTAAAAATATTAAAACTAACATTACAATGACTAGTGGTAAAAAAGATATTAAATTCACATTATATGATAGTAACAACCAACCATATAAAATACGTCACTTATATGTGAATGTAAACGAAAATAATACTTATACTGAAAGTGGAGAACAAACATAAAAAAAGGCAGATGGGAACTATTTTCCCACTGCATAATATTTTAAACCTAATTTTTGCATTGTACTATTTTTAAATTGATTTCTACCATCAAATATCATATTTTTAGACAGATTACTTTTTATTTTATTGAAGTCTGGACTTCGAAATTCTTTCCATTCTGTTATTATAATTAAGATATCAGCATTTTTTATTGTGGAATATTTATCATTAAAATAGTTAATATCCCAATCTTTAAAGTAAAATTCTTTTGCAACATCCATTGCTTTTGGATCATATGCATTTATTGTTGCACCCGCATCTAACAATTCTCTTATTATAGTTATTGATGGTGCTTCTCTCATGTCATCTGTTTCAGGTTTGAATGCTAATCCCCATATTGCAAAAGTTAAACCAGTGAGATCTTCCCCTAGAACTTTTTTTATCTTATTTACCAAATAGGATTTTTGTTGATTGTTTACTTCTTCAACACTTTTTAGTAATTTTGGCTCATATCCCGAATCGGTTGCAGTTTTTATTAGTGCAGTTACATCTTTTGGGAAACAACTTCCACCATATCCACAACCAGGATATAAAAAGCTTGATCCTATTCTGGAGTCACTTCCCATACCCTTTCTTACATTATCTATATTTGCCCCTATTTTGTCACAGATATTTGCCATTTCATTCATGAATGAAATTCTATTAGCTAACATGGAATTTGATGCATATTTTGTCATTTCTGCACTTTTAATATCCATTATTATCATTCGTTCATGATTTTTTGTAAATGGATCATATAATAGTTTCATAACTTCTATAGCATTTTCATCATCTGCCCCAACAACTATCCTATCTGGGTGCATAAAGTCATTTACTGCATTTCCTTCTTTTAAAAATTCTGGATTAGACACTATTGATATTGAGTATGATTCTCCTCTTTTTTCTAGTTGTTCATTAATGATAGTTTTAACTTCATCTGCAGTACCTACAGGTACTGTTGACTTGTCAACAACTATCATATCATGAATAATTGTTTCTCCTATTTGTTGAGCTACTTGTCTAACATATTGTAAATCTGCACTTCCATCTTCACCCATAGGGGTTCCTACCGCTATAAAACATAGCTCGGAATTATCTAATCCTTCTTTAAGGTTTGTTGTAAAATGTAGATTTCCTCGCCCATAATTTCGTTTAATTAATTCTTCTAATCCTGGTTCATATATTGGAATTTTTCCTTCTTTTAATGATTGTATTTTTTCTTCCAGTACATCTACACAATATACTTCATTCCCCATATCGGAGAAACATGTACCAGTAACAAGTCCCACATATCCTGTTCCTATTATTGTAATATTCATATTTTTTTCTCCTAATATACTTTACATACTATAAACCGATTGTTTTCAAATGTTTTCTCTGTTGATGGTAATTTTATATTTTGGAAATTATCCTCGGTTATTTCTTTGGTGAAATAATATGATGGGTAAAAACTACCATTCACATACATTACATCTAATGATTCATAATCAGATGTGTTATTCATTATTAACTTCTTATCATAGACTATGTATCCTATTTTTTCTTCGTTTAATGATGTTGATGATGATTTTGATAGTGATTTGTTTGTGTAAACATCGAATTGATAATGTATAGGTATTTCATCCATACTTGAGAGTACTGTTCCAAAGTATAAGTTATTTATTAATATGGATTTATTGTTGTGTTCTTCGTTTTTGAAATAATTTATTAATTCTTGTTCTTCTAATGTAGGTGGTGCTATCTGAAAAGTTGATTGTTCTGTGTTTGCACTGAAAATTGTTACAGAAGGATCGTTTATATGGACAATACATAAACCTACTGATAAAATTATTAAAGCTAAAACCAATATTATAGGAAGCCTTTTGTCTGAAGTTTTTACAGAATCCAATAAATTAGATAAACCATAACCACCAAGAATTACCATAGGTATAATAAGGTATAATAATAACCTAAATGTATATACAGGTATTCCAAACCAATGCAAATTAGTAAATAAAAATGCTACCAAAGCCCATAGAGATACAAAATAAAATTCTTTCTTTTTAAAAGAAAAATACAAACCTATAATAGCAAAAATTAAAGATAACACTCCTACACACTTAACATACCTTTCTAACCCCATTGCAACTTGACCCATAAATAAATCAAAAGGATTGTTGATAATTGATACAACACCAGACAATACTTGAGTAAAATGATCAGGACTAAACAAGAATAAAAATATTAAACCAACAAATCCCAATGCAAATATTGGTATCATAACATAAACGTAATATTTTATTCCATCAAAATTGCCCAAAGTAACTGATTGAATTAACATTAAAACAACCAACAAAATCATCAAATATACAAAAGATGAAAAATGTGTTAATAACGTTAATAAAGCAAGACAAGCTGTAAATATTGCATAAATTCCTTTTGATTCTATAGTAGCCTTATAATACATATAAACTGCCAAAGTGAAAAAAATCATGGCAAGAGTTTCAGGAATCGGTAAAAATAACCGGGTAAACATGAAACTTGAAATTAAAATCAAACCAGCAAATAACCCAGTTTTTCCATCATACAAATCTGATGCAACATAGGTTATTGTTAAAACATTGACGACAACCAATATTATTTGTAATAATTTTGCTCCACCCACTAAACCTGAACCAGTTACGAATGAAACAATTATTAAAAGTATATGGAACAATGGAGGATAACCTATACTTTTTCCTGCAGGTGCGTTTAAAAAGTAATCCGTGTTAGTTATACCATTCTGTAAGTAAGCCAATGCATAATTAATATGAGTATAAATGTCCCAGCTTAATGGAAATTGATTTATTAAAGTTACAATTAATGCAATAATTAATGACAATATAACCGGAACAAATATTATGCCTTTTCCTCTTAAATTAATATTCATAATTAATCACCTAATACGCGTTTTTATCATTTATTAATGCGGGTAATGTTTTAAAGAATATTCTTATATCTAAAAACATAGTCCAATTTTCAACATAATAAATATCATATTCTATCCTTTTAACAATAGAAGTATTACCCCGATATCCATTAATTTGTGCCCAACCCGTCATTCCCGGACGGACATGATGTTTAATCATGTATTTTGGAACAGATTCCTTAAATTTATTCACCAAATATGGACGTTCAGGTCTTGGACCTATAAGACTCATATCTCCTTTCAATATGTTGTAAAATTGAGGTAACTCATCAATACTGAATTTTCTTATAATTTTTCCAACAGGAGTTATTCTAGGATCATTTTTCTTAGTCCAATGTTTATCATCAATATACTCATTATCAGAATACATACTCCTGAATTTGTATATTTCAAACACTTTTCCTCCTTCACCCACACGCTCCTGTTTATATATAATAGGTCCAGGAGATGTTGTTTTTATTATAATTGCTACAACGAAGAGTAGAGGGGAAATAACAATGGAAACACAGATAACAAATATAACATCAAATATTCGTTTAATGAGACTGTTATAGAAAATATCCAAAGGCAAGTACCTAGCACTTATTAATGGAATATCATCCAATAATTCAATATTTGGATGAGTTGTAAGATATCTATAATAATCTGGAACAATATCTGCTCTAACACCGTTTTTTTCACAAGTAAACATTAAAGATTCAATTGTTTTGTAATGTCTTGGAGCTATACTAAGAATTACCCTATCAATAATTTGATTTGATGTAAGAATTTTTTCCAAATCATTTACGGTACCAATTATTTCAACATCATTTACTGGTTCTTTAATATTATCATCCAAAAATCCTATTACCTTATAACCCAGATAAGAATTTTGATTAATAGTATCCACTAATTTTTCACCTACTTCTCCTGCACCAATAATCAGTACATATTTAATGTTAAAACCACGAGATCTCATTAATCGCAGGAAATAACGTATAATTGCACGTTCAATTACTGCAAATAAAAAATTTAATACAAAGAAAAATATTAAAAAATTCTCTGGTAACACTAAAATTTCAGTGAACGTTACTGCAGACAATATAACAAATTCTATAAGATTTACTTGCCCAATAGTTGAAGCTTCTGAAAAAATGGACTTGTTTGTTCTTTGTGGTGTATATAATGAGAATACATAATACAATGAGATATATGTAGGAATTAAAATTATTAAAAATGTTAAAAATGTTTCAAAATTGAATTTGAAATTAAATCCAATAATTCTTGTTGCAATACTTGAATTTAAAAATAAAGTTGAAGCAATTAGTACAAGAATATCAAATAAAACATTTAATACATTAAATAATTGTTGGTTTTCCCTAATCATATTACCACTTAATAATAGTTAGTTATGTAGTTCCTATTTAATAAAAATGTTTGAGACTTAGCACAAATTAGTTTCAAGAGAAAAAAAGTATTAGTCTAAAAAAGATTAACCTTTTTTTTCAAAAAAATAATACTCAAATTTATGTCTTTGTTCAAATCAAATGTAAGAAATTCATTTCTTTTATTGTTTATTTTTTAGAATGGTCTTGTATTTTTTTGATTTTCCCTGGTGCAGTCCGTGCCCACTTATACAGTCGTTATTTAGGGAATTTCTACTTACTTTTAGGTATAATATTGCATGCTGCATTTATATCGGCATTTATTAATGATCCATTGCTTGTTTTATAGAGTCATCTTTTAATTCGCTTACTTTTATTAAATTTAATCTAAGAGCATCTGGTAAGCACTCAGTAGGAGGTTTTAGTAAGAAATTTTTCACATAATTAGATATACATAAGCAACAAGCATACTAAAAAAAGTTTCATCCAGATAAAGAGTATTACAAAAACGAATTTATGCCAACACTCTGTTTGAAAAAAAAGAAATGTTAAAAAATAGTTTTCAAAGATAAAACTAACAATTTTAGATAATATAAAGTCCAAATACTAATATAAGTTAGGGCATTTATTAAAAAAGAATCTTGTTTTTTATAATGTTTATTATAAAATATTTCCATGGAATTATGAAATTCATATAGTAACTTCTTATTTTTACCACTAGCTCCCTTATAATGAATAATTTCATATTCACCATAGTAATATACTTCATATCCCATCTGCTTGATTCGATAACATATATCAATATCTTCGCCATACATAAAAAATGATTCATCCAAACCATTACATTCTTTTAACAAATTTGAGCGAATGAGCATAAATGCTCCAACTACACAGTCCACAGGATATGTTCCATTTTCATCCAAATAAGAAAGGTTATACCTATTAAATCTTTTACTGTTTGGAAAAATTTTTGATAAACCAGACATTCTATAAAATGAAACTTCAAAAGTTGGAAAAGAACGTCTACATGCTTTATCTAGAGTACCATCAGGTAAAACAACTTTACAACCAAGAATACCAATATTTGAATTATTTTTTATGAAATTTAAAGATTTATTAATTGTATTTTCTTTAACTATAACATCACTATTTAACAATAGCACATAATCTCCAACAGATTCTTTTAATGCTAAGTTATTTGCAACGGCAAAACCATCATTAGTTTTATTTGCTAAAAATGTAATATTATTGAAAGATTCAAAATCTTCAATTAATTTTTCTAAACTACCATCACATGATGCATTATCCACAACAATAATTTCATAATCTAAATCGATAACAGTTTCAATAACTGAATTAATAGTTTGTTTAGTTAATTCATAAGTACGATAATTAACAATTATTATTGATAAATCCATAAGACACACCTATTTCAAAAAAGTTATAGTATTTTTAATTAATAAATATTCTATTTTCAATAAATTACTTAATGAAGAATTAGTTTTTACTAATTTGTTTTTCGTACTGAGTCCTTCTTTAATCCCTTCAAGATAATCTTCACCCATACCTTTTCTATAAAAAAACAGATATTTAATAAAAATTCCAATGATAATAAATAATCCATTTAATAGTTTCATCCACGAAGGCATATTTTTATAAATCAGATAAATATTGTTTCTTGCAGATATTTTAACTTTAAACTTATTATAACGAGATCCTGTTGCAGCACTACCTACATGATATACTACTGCATTTGCAGAATAATAAGATTTATATCCATACAATCTTGCCCTAAAACTTAAATCCATGTCTTCAACATAACTTTCAAAGTTTTCATCAAAATAACCTATCTCTGAGAAGACATTCATACGGAATAATGCTGCTCCTGCACAAGCACTGAATACTTCTTCATCTATAGGATACTCGGAAATATTTTTTCCATATCCTCTTCGTTTACTCCATCCCATAAGAGTATACTCATCACCAACATCATCCAATAAGTCTTTATTATAATATTGAATCATTTTAGAAGAAACTGAAAAAATATCATCAGATTTTTGGATAGTTTCTAGTAAACTAGGTATTGTATCTTTCTCAATAACCGTATCATTATTCAATAAGAATACATATTCTGTTTCAACTAAATGTATTGCTTGATTAACCGCACATGCAAAACCTTTATTGACATTGTTCTCAATTAAATTAATTTCAGGAAATTTTTCTTTAATTAAATCAACACTCCCATCCTGAGAAGCATTATCAACTATTATTACTTGAGACAATGATATTGATTTTTTTAAAGATAATAGTAAATTGTTTAATAATTCTTTATTGTTATAATTAGGAATTGCAACTGTTACTAAAGAATTAACATCAAAATTCATGAGAAAAAACATCCATTAAAAATAGTTTAAAAAAAAAGAAATTATAAATTCTTCACATAAGTTTCATACTGGTCACAAATTTCATTAACCTCTCCAGCAGCAATAATTGAACCTTTATGTAACCATATAGCCTTGTCACATAAATTTCTTACCTGAGAAACAGAATGTGAAACAAACAATAAAGTTGCATCAGACATTACATTATTCATTCTATCTTTACTTTTTCTTTGGAAAGACATATCTCCTACTGACAAAACTTCATCAAGAATTAATATATCTGGATTAACGGAAGTTGCTATAGCAAAAGCTAAACGTGATTTCATACCTGAAGAGTAATTTTTAACAGGGACATCTATAAAATCATTTAACTCTGCAAAATCAACAATATCATCATATTTTTTATTCATTTCAGCTCTTGAATGACCTAAAACTGCACCATTTAAGAATATATTATCTTTTCCACTGAAGTTTGGATCAAAACCAGCACCTAATGCGAGAAGTGGTGCCATAGTACCATAAATTTTTACTTCACCTTTTGTTGGCTTCAATACTCCTGAGATAATTTTAAGCAATGTACTTTTACCAGCACCATTTAATCCTAAAAAACCTATTTTATCTCCTTTATTAATTTTTAATGAAATATTTTTTAAAGCCCAAAAAGATTGGAAGTGGAGTTCTCTTTTAAGAAATTTAATAACAAATTCTTTAAGATTGTCAGTTTTTTGTTCACTTAAATTAAACTCCATACTAACATCATTTACTTCAATAATCGTTTCATTAGACATATTTTCCCATTCCTTATACGTATAATATGAATCTGTCTTGATATCTTCTTAACATGAATATACCTATACCCAATAATATGAAAGCTGCTATTGTTGGAATTATTATTTCAGGCAAACTATATAACTTACCATAATAGAAACAATCCCTTACACAAGTTAGTAAATAGTATAATGGATTGTATGTTTGTATAAATTTAAATTGTGGTGGCAATATCTCTGCAGGATAAAATATTGGCATTGCATACATTAACATTAAACAAAATACGGAATATAAATGTTCCACATCTCTGAAAAATACGTTTAATGTTCCAAGTATCAAACCTACACCAAATGCCATGACCAATATAATAAATACCGGTAAACTTGCAAATATTATATAAACTGTAAATTCAACACGTAAAACTAACATTATTGCAAATAAGACCACTAATGAAAATACAAATGTTACAAAGTTTGATAAAACTGCTGAAAGAGCATATAAATATTTTGGAACATATATTGATTTCCAAATATTTGCCGAACCGATTAAACTACTCATAGCTTGTGTAGAACCACCCCTAAATAAAGTATACACCAATTGTCCTGAAAGATAATAAACTGGATAATCATGTACTCTATGGAAAAGAGCGGAGAATACTATTGTTAATACAATCATGGATAATAATGGATCTAATAAACTCCACAATACACCCAATACTGAATTACGGTATTTGTTTCGGATATCTCTCCTAACCAATTCACTTAATAAGGATTTGTATTTACTGAAAGTATTTAATTCTTCTATTTGAATTTGATTCATAATTTAATCCTCTTTGATTTAAAATAATATATAACATATTATAATAAACATCTATTAATAAAATCTTTATTTTACAATATTTTTATATATTACTATTTTATAATTATTCAATTACCTTTATAAACTGGTTAACTCTGCTTTCATATGTATGTTCATGAATATCAAACACTATCTCTTTTGGATTAGCAGTGATTTCCTCTATTAAATCGTTTAATTCTTGTTTATTATGATATACATAAACAATACCATGGAATAACTCATCTAACCCTTCCACAGGATCTGAAAGTATTCTTGCCCCACAGGCTATACCATCAAAAATTCGGTTAGATATAAATCCTTTTTCACGCATATCTTCCCAATGATCATTAAGCAAGATAGTACAAGAGGAATAAGCCTGATGCAATTCCTTATTAGAAATGTGTTCACCTTTAATATATTTTTGATCAATAATTCCATCCCAATCTGCACCATATACTGATAAATCATGTTTTGTAGGAAGTAAATCCTTCAATATTTTACGATACACCTTCCTTGAATTTCCAACAAATAATAATTCAGATTTATACTTTTCATTATATTCCGGATAGAACTTATTAATGTTTGTACATTGCCACATACATTCCACAGGCACATTAACTCTTGGTTTTAATTGTTCAGTCCAATGTTTTGATGCAACAAATACATAATCATACTGTTCATACTCGTTTAATGACACTAAATCTGAATGAGAAATATTCCACATAATATTATAATGTTGAATTTTAGGAGTATAACGTGAAAGACCTCTTAAAACTATTACAGTATCAACATCAGAATCAGAAGAATCATTCCATTCAGATAACATTTGAATTTTTACCAAATAACCTAATTTTTCAAATTCTTCAGCAAGCCCTTCTGCAACATAATAATCTCCCCATTTATATATTTCTTTCCATGAAGGTACTGGAGTTTTTATTGCTATTTTAGGTCTTTGATAATAATTTTTAATAATTTCCCTTAATGTAACAGCCCTATGATAATAAGTATGATTATCTAGAACAATTTTTCTTAATTCTTTTATTTTTTCTTCTTTTTTATCAGGGTTAGACAAATAATAATTAATTAAATCAGTTAACTCCTTTTCTGAGTGATATTCAGGCAACTTACCATCAAATATTTCTTCATTACCCTTTGAACCATTTGTAATTATCAGTTTTCCTGCTGCTAAACTGTCAAATACACGGCTATTTACAGAACCCCATTCTTTTGTTACATGATTTGCATCATCAATAACAAGTTTTGTTGATGAATATACTTCAGGCATGTCCCCATATTTAACAAACCCTTTATGATATTGTGAGAATTTTGGAATTTTATCCCAATTTGCTCCATATAAATTAAATTTATAATCTATTGAGTCCGGATTTAAGTAATTTATGATTTCTCTTTTTGCATCCCAGTAACTGCCCGTGAAACAATAATCACATTCATAAATTTCATTGCTTTGAATATTTTCATTAAACATTTCCGTATCAGATGCTAATGGGAAGAGTATCGCATTTTTTCTAGTTGTTTTTTTAATATAATCACAAGCTATTTGACTGCTAGCTAGCACTATATCATATTTAGAAAAAGATGGATTTTCAACCCAACGTTCAAACCAATTACGTAACCAAGCAATTTTAACAAGCAATCCATTCTTACATTGAACTTTTGATAAATCATATGCATCCAACATGGATATTAAAACATCCACATCCTCATCCACATAATACCAGTCCCGTTGTTTATCTGATTTGAATCTTGATTGATACTTTATTTTCCATCCAAACTTTTCTAATTGCTTTGCTAATGTTAATGCTGTGAAATAATCTCCAGCAGTTGTGTTTTCATCTGATTGAGTTACTACAAATGAAACTGTTAGAGGTTTATCCGTGAAAATACCTTCATTGTTAAAAAGGTTTTTCATTAATTCTTTACGTAACCATTTATTCCATCGTTTTATGAATATTTTCTGATTACTTAATCTTCTATTACGTACTTCTGTTTTATTGTTTTTTTCTTGTGTACCAAATTCATAATGGTACAATACTGATTTTGGATTGTAAATGTTTTTATATCCTGCTTTATGTAATTTTAAACATAAGTCTACATCTTCATATCCATAAAGGTATTGATTGTCAAATCCGTCAACTTCAAGATATACTGATTTTTTTATGAGTAAACAGGCTGCAGTTACTGCTATTATTTCTTCATCTTCTGTATTGTTTCTAGTATCCTCATATTCTGATGAGTTATTTCTATTGAATGGTTTAATGTAACCATCCCCTTCTTTGAATATGATTCCCGCATGTTGTATTGTATATGATTTCTCTTTATTGATTTTTGATGAATCACAATCAGGATATATTAATTTTGAACCTACTGCACCTACATTTTCATTAGATAACATTGTTTTCATTAAATAATTAAGCCATCCATCTAATGGTTCAGTATCATTATTTAAAAATAACAAGTAGTCTCCTTTTGCTATTTTTACTCCCTGATTATTTGCATATGAAAATGATTCATTCTTTCTGTTTTTTATTAAAGTAATGGGTAACTGTTTATATTGATCTATAATGTCTAGAGAATTATCATTAGAAGCATTGTCAACTATAATTAATTCATATTTTAAATGTATTGTTTCATCGATTACTTTCAATAATCTTGTTAAATGAGAAGCGCCATTATGGTTAACTATTATTATAGATACTAAAGGAATATTATCAAAAAGAGGGATTGTATTTTCTGAGTTATCCTTATTAATTAATAATGTTATTTCTTTTTTTTGTTCTTCACTTAGATGCCTTTTTTTTCTAAAAAATTCTTTAACATTATATTTTACTTTATCTGTGTAAATATTCTTTGAATCGACTAGTTTATGTTTAATTAATCTTACTTTATGAAATTCTTTAGTGTTTCTAATATTTTCTGGTATTCTCATTTAAATCCCCTTTATTACTAATTATTATATTATATTTCCTAACTAAAAAAAGTATCATTAAATATCTTAAAATATATACCCAATTAGTAAAGACAAACTTTATATGCAAAGAAGGAAGTAAATTGTTTTTGGAAAAAAAGATACAACTTGTTATAGTAATTATTATAATCATATTCATCCTTACAGTTGGAATAATTATTTTTTCAAATATCGGAGGAAAAGGAAGTTTTCGCGGAAAACATAATATTTTAGTATTATGTACTGACCCTACTGAACAAAGGCAAGGTGTTGGCGCCGTTGATATGGCATTTATGTTAGAATTAAATAAGGGAAAATTAAGTAAAACAACTCCCATATACCCTGGAGGTATGTATGATCCTTCATTAACACCACCTGCAGATTTACGTAGTGAAGGAACCAATCAATGGTATTTACATGATTCGTTATGGACTTCGGATTTAAATGAAGGAGTTAAACGAGCAAAACAAATTATTAAGTATAATACAAATTTAACTACTGATATAACTGTGGTTGTAAATCCAGATGCAATTGATGCAATGATTAATACTGTAGGTCCAGTATATTCAAATGGACAAGAAGTAACATCAGATTCTTTAAGTTTCCTACGTAATGATCAAGATGAACGTGGAGCAACTAGGGGCGATGCAATAGAAGGTTTAGTTGATGGTATTATTGATGCAACAGAAAAAAAGGGTAAAAAAGCAGAGTTATTAGCAACTGTTTTAGACCAATATGGTAAAGGAAACATATTATTTGTTCCAAAGGATGCGTTCCAAAAATTAATTGCATACATCTGAAGTAATTTAATTTCATGAGTCTTAAGATTCATGAAATATTATTTATTAAAAAGGAAACAAAATAAAATGTTTTATAATTTAATTATAAATCAAAGGCTCTTTCACTAACTTCTCTGATTATTTCTTGTTCATTTATTGTTTTTAATTGCTTGTTTTCTAATAATATTTTTCCATTACATATGACTGTGTCAACATCTGTACCTAATGATGAGTATATTATATTGCTTAATGCATTTCTTATAGGAGTCATGTGTGGAGTTAATGTATCAACAAGGATAATATCTGCTAATTTGCCTTCTTCAATACTTCCAGCATTTATTCCTAATGCTTTAGCACCATTTTTGGTTGCCATGTTAAATGTTTCTTTTGTTGGTAATACTCTTGGATCTAATAGATTTACTTTTTGTAGTAGTGCAGTTAATTTCATTTCACTGAACATGTCTAAGTTATTGTTTGATGCTACCCCATCAGTTCCTATGGATACATTTACTCCGTTTTGTATATATTTATGTACTGGGGCTATACCAGATGCTAATTTGGTATTACTTGAAGGATTATGAGCAATTGAAACATTTTTTTCTTTCAGGATATTCATTTCTTCATCCGTTGTCCATACTCCATGAGCAGCTATTGTGTTTGAATCAAGTAAACCTATGTTATCCAGGTATTTGAAAGGTGTTACTCCTTTATCTTTAACCAGGTCATCCACTTCATTTTTTGTTTCAGATACGTGAATGTGTAATTTAAGATTATGTTTTTGTGACAGTTCTTTAGATTCTCTTAGTAATTCTTCAGAACATGTGTATGGTGCATGTGGTGATACTGCCACTTGTACTCTGTTTTCACATGTATTATGGCAAGATTTTATTAGTTTTTCTGATGCTTTTAGTTCTGCTTTTCTTTTTTCATCATCAAATAGATCGATCATACCATAACCAAGTACAGCTCTCATTCCGGATTCATCTACTGCTTTTGCTGTTTCTTCCATGAAGAAGTACATGTCGTTGAATGTTGTTGTACCTGTTTTAATCATTTCTGCCATTGCTAATTTTGATGCCATGTAAACTAATTCTTCATTTAAATTTGCTTCTTTAGGCCATATATAATCATTTAACCATGTTTGTAAACTTTGATCATCTCCATGTCCTCTTAATAAGGTCATAGCCACGTGGGAATGTGTATTTATAAGGCCAGGCATTGTAATTTTATCTGATGCATCCAATACTTTATCTGCATCATTATCATTTAAGGAAGAACTAATTTCTTGTATTGTATCATCAACTACAAGAATTGATGATTTAAATATTTCATCTGCAATAATTGTGGTATCTTTTATTAAAATGCTATTTGTTTCACTCATATTATCCACTAAATCATTTTTCTTTACTAATTATATTTAAAAATAATAAATAATAAAGTTACTTAAAATCTTTATGTTCATAATTTTTTAATAAAATTAATGTTAATAAATAAGTATATGATACTTGATTTTTTAGAGGAAAATTTTTTCTATTTGCATCCAGGTTATACTGTATTTAACACCATTATCTTTGGAATAGTGTTAGGAGTAATTATTTTATGTATAATAAAAATATTTGATAAAATTGGTAAAGATCCTCTTGAGTTAATGTATCCTCTTATCCCTATCATAATATTTGGTTCAACTAGCAGAGCATTAGTGGATAATAATGTGTATCCCCGAATACACTTACTTGCTACTCCTGGGATTTATATATTTATAGGTTTATTAACAATAGCATTATTACTTGTTAGCATTATTTTTGAAAAATATTTGAAAGTGAAATATTATAAAATAATTTTTATTACAGGACTATTTGTTTGTATTCCCAACATTATTATAATGTTGAATTATGGTGTGAATGTTGAAATTATAGTTTTTGAGATGTGTTTATGGGCTTTTATTAGTACATTATTCTTTATATTTAAAAATAAAATTAAAATATTGGGTGAAAAAGGGAATTTGGAAGTTTTATCGGCTCACGTATTTGATGCTACATCAACCTTCGTTGCCATGGACTTCTTTGGTTATTATGAACAACATGTTTTACCAACTTTTATGATAAATTCTTTTGGAACTGCTTTAATAATGTACCCATTGAAGATTATAATGATTTTAGTTATATTATATGTAACTGATGAGTATGTGAAGGAAGTATCTTCAAATCATATGATTAAATTATCCGTATTTATATTAGGTTTAGCTCCAGGAATTCGTAATTTTGCAACATTAGTTCTTTCCATATCCTAACAAAGATAAAAGAAGTATTATTCAACTAATATTTAATTTTAAAATAATTCGTAGATAATGTTAAATAAAATGATGAAAATAATAGTATTATAATAAATTAATGGAGTGAAAAATAAATGACATTCAACCCACCATCAGATGTTATGATATATGACACCACTCTTAGAGATGGTGAACAAACACCTGGTGTTACGATAACAACTGATGAGAAAATTATAGTAGCAGAAAAATTAGACAAACTCGGAGTAGATGTTATCGAATTGGGTTTCCCAGCAGCTTCTCCAGGTGAACAAAAAACATTTAAAGAAGCAGCAAAAATTGGATTTGATGCACAAATTAGTGGATTAGCTCGTGCATTAACAGTAGATATTGATAAAGCAATAGATTCTGATGCAGAATATATCCATACATTTATTGGAACATCACCACTCCACAGAGAATACAAACTTAAAATGAGTAAGGAAGAAATACTTAACAAAGCTGTGAGTGCAGTAGATTATATTAAAGATCATGGACTAACAGCCGAGTTTTCCTGTGAAGATGCGACTCGTACAGAACTTGATTATTTATTAGAAGTATTTGGAGCAGTTCAAGAAGCAAAAGTTGATAAAATCAATGTTCCAGATACTGTGGGAGTTACTATTCCTACAAAAATGAATGAATTAATTTCAAATATTAAAGAAGTTATTCATGTACCTATAAGTGTACATTGTCATAATGACTTTGGTTTAGCAGTAGCAAATTCACTAGCTGCTATAGAAGCTGGTGCAAAACAAGCTCAATGTACTATAAACGGTCTTGGAGAACGTGCAGGTAATGCTTCACTTGAAGAAATTGTTATGACTCTTAAAAAAGCTTACAATATCAATACAAATATAAACACTGAACTCTTATTCAACACATCTGAAACTGTTTCAAGAATTTCTGGTGTTAAAATGCCACCAAATAAGGCAATAGTTGGAGAAAATGCATTTGCTCATGAAGCAGGTATTCATGTTCAAGGAGTTCTAGAAAACAGTAATACTTATGAAGCATTTTATCCAGAAGAAGTAGGTCATAAAAGAAGAATAGTTTTAGGTAAACTAACTGGTGCTAATGCAATTAAATCAAAACTTGATGAATATAATATTAATTTAGATGACAAACAGTTTGATCAGTTATTCAGCAAAGTAAAATCATTAGGAGATTCCGGAAAAACTATTACAGACATAGATTTAAGATCAATTGCTGAAGCAATACAAGGTAAACCTACTACAGAGAGAATTAAATTACTAGGTATTAATGTGATGACTGGAGACAGCACTTTACCTACAGCTACCGTAAAATTAGATCTTGATGGTAAAATTAAATATAAAGCTGAAACTGGTGTTGGTCCAGTAGATGCTGCTTTAAATGCAATACAAACATTAGTTAATGAAATTGTTCACATAGAATTAGAAGAGTACCATATTGAAGCTATAACTGGTGGAACAAATGCATTAGGAGAAGTATTTGTTATTACTGTTGATGAAGAAGGCAATAAGGCTACTGGAAGAGCAACTGATGAAGACATTGTTAAAGCAAGTATAGATGCGATTTTAAGTTCAACAAACAAACTTTTAATGTTAAGGGATTAAAATATTATTTAATCCACCCTTTTTTTTAGAAATTGAGTTATTTATTAAATAATAATAGATATTATTAAATACATTAACTTACATAAATACTAGTAGCTATATGATATAGCATATCTTATGGAGGAACAAAAATGGCAGAAGAAAATATAGTATACATTGGAAACAAACCAGTAATGAACTACGTTTTAGCTGTAGTTACACAAATGAACAGCGGAGTTACAGAAGTAATATTAAAAGCAAGAGGACGTGCTATCAGCAGAGCAGTAGATGTTGCTGAAATTGTAAGAAACAGATTTATTTCTGATGTTGATGTAAAAAGTATAGACATCAGTACCGAAGAAATTGTTGGAAACGAAGGAACCTCCTCCAACGTATCAGCAATAGAAATCAGATTAAGTAAATAAGTTTAGAAATTATTTTAATTTAAAAAAAATAACCCCCATCTTTTTTATATATTTTTTAAATATTTTTTAAAATAAAATTTAATGAAAAAAATAAAAGAAAAAGTTAGTTTTTTCTTCTTTTATCTAAAACTAGTTTTTTAAATCCAACTATACCTGCAATTATTACAACACATATTATGATAATATAATATGTATAATTACTTGTTGGACCTACTTTTTGATCAGTATTTAAAGAGTATACATTACCATCATCAGATGCAAAGAATAATGATCCTCCACTAGTTACTGATGAAGTAGATATACTTCCAGCAATATTATCAACATATCCAGGATTATATGTCCATACTTTTTCTCCAGTAAATTTATTTAACATCATCATATTTCCCGCAGAATTTCCAATAGCCAGATTAGTTCCAAATATAGATGGAGTTGTATTTATTGAACTACCCGTTTTTACTTCCCATTTTCGAAGACCATCTCTTGTATCCAATGCTAACATATTACCTTTTTCTGTTCCAACATATAATGTATTCTGTCTTAAATCGATTGAAGGAGATGATTTGACCGATGATCCTGCATTATAACTCCATTTTTCTTTTCCTGTTTCTTCATCAACTGCATAGACTTGATTATCATCAGATCCAACATATACTGTTCCATCTGCAATTGCCGGTGAAGATTGAACATTATCCCCTGTATCATAATCCCATTTAACAGAACCATTTTCAGTATCCAATGCATATATTTTATCATCATTAGAGCCGAAATATACTGTGTTATTATGAATTGCAGGTGAAGATTTAATGTCATCATCCGTTTTGTATTGCCATACTAGATTACCTTCATCTTTTGTTATTGCATACATATTCCCATCATCTGATCCAAAATACACATTATTTGAATCTAATGCAGGTGAAGAGTATATATTATCTCCGGATTTAAATTTCCAATTCTCTTTTCCATCATCAATATTTATAGAATATAAATATCCATCATCTGCACCAATATATAGAGTATCTCCAGAAACTACAGGACTTGAATGTATTGGATCTTCTAACTCAAATGTCCATTTTTCACTTCCATCCTGTGCATCTAATGCATATAATGTTCCTTTTTCTGTTGCTAGAAAAATTTTATCTTCATACAATACAGGGTTTGTAGTTATTGCTCCATTTAAATTTACTGTCCAAGTTTGTGTTGAATAGGAAGTATCTTGGTTAATATATCCAGTATGTCTTAAATTGTTTTGAAACATTGGCCAATCTTCAGCATATATTGAAGACAAACTACCCATTAATACAAAAAGTATTATGAAGAATATACTCAGTTTTTTAGTGTTTATTTTCATATTTTTCCTCCTATATATCCCTATTAAATCTTACTACTCCAACTACAAAGAATACTACTGTAAATGCTAATAATACCAATAGGTCTATAGCTACTGCTTCAATACCTGCTCCTTGTAACATTACTGCACGAAATGCATCATTAGAATATGTTAAAGGTAATATGTATGAAACTTTCTGTAATAACCATGGCATTGTCTCTTTAGGGAAGAAAACTCCACATATAAACATCATAGGCATAGCTATTGGCATAACTATTTGAATATAATCTTCCTGTGTTTTGGATGTTGCTGAAATCATCATTCCAAATCCTACAAAACATAGTACCGAAAGTAACATCACTAACAACAATAAAAGCATGTTTCCATTTATCACTACATTAAATATAACTATAGCCGAAATGATTAATATTATTGCACGTAACATTTCTTTAACTACCTGTGATATAATTTTTCCACTTATTACTGAAGATATACTGGTAGGTGTCATGAATAACCTGGCAAGTTCACCTCTTTCTCTTTCACCAGCTATGGAATTTCCTAAACCTAACATTGAGGACATGAACATAGTCATTGCCAATACTCCTGGCAGTAAGTAATCAATATATTCTATTTCCCCATATATTTTATTTATTTGTAATTTAATTGTTTGTGTAGCTGATGTTAATGGATCAGTATTAGACTGAGTTGATGTCAATTTTGTTATTTCTATTTGTTCTGATACTGATGCAAATATTTTTTGAACTGTTGGTATTACCATTTGTGTGGTCATCTGATCTGACGAATCAACGTAAAGTATAGCATTACGTGAACCCTCCTCTTCAAAATCGGATGATAATATTATAGCAGATCTTACTTCTCCCTTGTCAACTTTCTTTTTGGCTTCTTCTGGATCAGATATTATGTCTTTTACTTCAAAAGTTTTATCTGATTTTATTGAATTTATTACAAGATCAGTTAGTTCACCAGAACTTTGTTTAACTATAACAACAGGAGTGTTTTCTACTGTTCCTCCCATACCCCATCCACATAATGCTATCATGAGGATAGGAAATAATACTAATGATATGAATTGTACTTTATGTCGCCATAATGTTAATAAATCTTTTTTTATCATCCACCATACTTTTTTAGTTTCCATCTTTAATCGCCTTCCTTGTTTTTGCTGTTATTGCTACAAAAACATCTTCTAATGTGGGATCATTAGTCTTTATAGATGCTATATTTCCATCTTTACTAAGTATAGTTGTTATGACTTCATTTATTGATGTTTCTGATCTTTTTAAACTGATGTTTAGTCGACCGCTGCCTGTATGTTTTACTTCATTTACTATGCTTAAATTTTCAAGTGCATTTATCATTTCTTCATTTATGTTTGATACCATAACTGTGACTTTTTCACTTTCATCTGTTAATGATGATTTTAGTCCATTTATTTCTTCCCTGTTTTCTTCAAGTCCTTCTTGTTCTAATTGATGAATTGTTTGTTTGATACGTTGATTATTTTCCTGCATATTTTCTAATAGTTGATCCTTTAATCCTTGTGGTGTGTCATTTGCCACTACTTTCCCGTTATTTATGATATTTATGCTGTCACATATTTTATCAACTTCATACATATCATGTGAGCATAGAATGATTGTCCTCCCTTGTTCATTTAAATCAACCATTAAATCCCATAGTACTCTTTTAGTTGTAGGATCTAAACCTACTGTTGGTTCATCCAAAAATAGGATATCTGGATTATGTACTAAACTTGCTACAACTGATGTTTTTTGTTGCATTCCTCCAGATAATTGTTTTACTAGCTTATTTTGAGCATATTTTATATCTACTAATTCTAACAAATCATCAATTTTTTTATCTTTAATTTTTTGATCGACATTATAAAAGTCAGCACATAATTCGACATTTTCCCGTACTGTTAAATCCTTGTATAAACTCACCAGTTGTGGAACCATTCCTATTCTGTTTCGAACTTCATCTGGCTGTTCTGTTACATCAAATCCTGCAACTTTTGCTTCGCCACTTGTTTTAGGTATTAGGCATGTTAACATTTTTATTGATGTTGTTTTTCCGGCACCGTTTGGACCTAAAATTCCACCTATCGTTTTATTTTCTACAAAGAGATTTAAATTATCTACTGCTTTAAAACCATTGTCATAAACTTTTACTAAGTCTCGCGTTTCAATAGCGTATTTCATTCATTCACCCCTTTTTTTTACAATTATTTATTAATTAATATAGAGAACGGGTATCATTCAAAATACTAATTTTTGACTATTTGAATGTAAGTATGAACTTTTCAATTACTTATAGAATGTATATTAATATCAGTATTACATTTAATAGACTCATGTTTTTTCATAAGATTTTTTAAAGTTAATTAATATGTATTAAAAGATACACATATAAAATTATACCTATTTAAATTTTGTTAATTAAATATGAATTAAATTATCAAAAAAAATGAAAGATAGGTCAATAAAAACATGAAAGATATCCTATTCTTTTGAAATGAAAAAAGAATTATAATAATAAAAGAATAGTGACCTACAAAATTCATTTAAGAAAAAAAGTATTATAAATTAATAGGAAAAACACTTTATGTCACCACCAAATATAAGAAAAATATCAACTAGTTTTGGAAGATTAGAAAATTAAATCACATGAACTAAAAACTCCTCTGTTCAAAAAATAGTCTCTTGCATGAAATATATCTAATAGAATGTGAAGATAATACAATTACTGTGAAGTATATTTTATATTGAACAATAGTTACGTTCTGATTGTAATGTATGTATTAGTAATTTTCATAATAATGCAATCAAATTAATAGATTATTATACAATATTTGACAAAAAAAGGATTTTTGAAATAGTTAACATTAGCATATATGATAAAAAAGATAATAAAGTATTATTAATAAATAGTTTATTAGATATTAAAGCTTATGATTGTAACATTAATTCAGAAAAGATAAAAATAAGATCTGAATTCTTGCTAGGTTGTAATCTTATACTATTAGACAAAACTTGTTATGATTTAATTAATCCAAATTCATCGAAGACAAATTTAAAGAGATATATTCAAGTATTAGTGGAACTTTTCAATTTAAATTTGCTGAAGAAATAGATATTAGAACCTATGACTATAAGTCAATAATACTTTGAGGTGAATATATGAAAGAGATTGAAGAAATTAAAAGTAAATTAGAAGAGAATAAATATATTTCTAATGATCAAATTAATACAACCTTATTTTTAGCCTTTGCTTTGAAAAAACCAATACTTATTGAAGGACCTCCTGGAACGGGTAAGACCGAACTTGCAAAAACTATTGCTGATAGTTTTGGTAGGGATTTTTTCAGAATACAATGTTATGAAGGTATAACCTTTGAACAAGTTGTTGGTGAATGGAATTATCAGAAACAGTTATTATATTTGGAGATGGCTCGTGAAAATAAGGAAGATTTAACAATATTTTCTGATGAATTCTTTATACAAAGACCTTTATTAACTGCTTTTAGTAATGATAAACCTTCTGTATTATTAATTGATGAGATTGATAAGGCTGATGAAGAATTAGAAAGTTTTTTACTGCAAGCATTGGGTGAAAAAGAAATTACTGTTAATGATTTAGATACATTTAAGTTAAAAAATGATCTGGTTGTAGTTTTAACTTCTAATGCTCAACGTTCTTTACTTGATGAAACAAAGGACAGATGTTTATATTTATACATTGATTATCCTGACTATGATAGGGAAGTTGAAATTATTAATAAAAGAGTACCTATTGCTGATGATAACTTAGTTAAAGACATTGTTGAAAAAACTCAAAAGATTAGAAAACTTGATTTGACTAAAAAACCTTCAATCAGAGCTACTGTGGATTGGGTTGAATCTTTAATTGCTTTGGGTGAAATTCCACCTACACGTGAAGCTTTAGAAAACACCTTGAATGTCATAGCTAAGAATGAAGAGGATAAAGAACAAATCATTAATGAAGTTTTAAATAATATTTAATCCCCTTTTTCTATTATTTTTAATACATCACTTATTTTATTTATAACAAAATCAACAGAGTTTAATAAGTATTCAGGTAGTTTTTCTCCTTGTTCTGTTGTTAAGATGCCGATGTCTGCTTTTTTTAATGCTGAATAGTCATTAGTGTTATTACCAACCATTATGACTTGATCATATTTTTCTTTTAGTTTACTGATTACTTTCTCTTTACAATCCATATTACATGTATCATAAATATTGGTTTGAGGTATGTTTAAAGTTTTAGCAATCTTTGAAAGTGATTGTTTATTGTCACCTGATGCAATAAATATATGATAATCCAATTTCTTTAATTGTTTGAATAACTTTAATGTATCCTTAAAAAATAAACCACCAGCAGTATAGGCATAATCTATTTTTTTTGTTCCAATATTAATTATTAAAGCAGATCCACTGCATATCTCAATATCATAATTTTTTATTAATGACGATGCAGATTCCCTAATATCCTCAAAAGTAGATGTGTCCTTTTCCAGTACCTGAATAACATCATGTTTCGTATAATTCTTTTTTGAATAACCTATCTCAAATTTTTCAATATTATCTTTAAGATAGTCAATTATTTTTTTATCATACTGGATTAATTGTTTTGTTGGTGTTTGAAAAACAAGTATTAAACTATCATCATTTTTATTAACCATACCTATAGTATTGGATTCAAAAATTAGTTTATTTGAATTAGTATCTTTTAAAGCAGTTACTCTTTTAATTATTGTACCTGCATTATCAAAAACTATAGCTTTCATGATGACAACTTTAAAAATAGAATAAAAAAAAATATTGAGAAGAATTATAATTGTGTTGCTTCTTCTCCTTGGATGTAGAATAATTTTTCATATAAGAATACTTTATCAGGACATATTCTTTCACATCTTAAACAAGCACTACCATTACAATAGTCTGAACGAATTGTTGCAACACCATCTTCAATTTTTAAAGCATTTTCTGGACATTCGTTTTCACATGCTTTACAATTAATACATCCTTCTACTTTATTTTCAAGTTTGGTACCTACTTCCTCAATAATAGATAATCCGTTTATTCCAATATCAGGAATATCACTTTCATATAATCTGTGGATTTCAGGATCTTCTTCTAATTCAGGTAAGTTTCCATAACCATAACTTTCTAACCATTCATCATATTTCCATAATGGCATATTTTGTTCACATACTGCTAATTCTAAACCATAAATTTTTTCAAATACTTCTGAAGTTGCTAAAGTTATGTGATTACCCTGCATTCCATCTGCCACTTCTTGTAATTCTTGTAGTAAATCTGGATTTTCTACTATGTCCCTTGCCATTGCTAATGAAGTGTTACCAATTTGATATATATCCCATGAATTTGCAGGAATTTGACCTACTGTTAATGATTTTAAAGGATCAACATAGAATCCAGATGCACCTGCCATATATACTGCATCAATATCATCAAAGTCTATTCCTGATTCAACACATAATGTTATATGTGCTGCTCTGAAAGCACCTAATGCTTTACCAATTTCTGTTAAATCTTTTTCAGATAAATATACATCATCTTGTAAATTTAATTGGTTATTTGGAGATTTAATATCAGGTATTGATATGATACCCTGTTCAGTACCTAAACTATATGCTGAAATTACACCAGTACCAGTAATACCTCTTGCTTTAGTATCATTATCACGTTCTTTGATAACATTACCTTCTACTACATCCATAACGTCTCCATCAACAACTTTTAAGTTTTCGTTTAAAACTTTTATTTGCCAATCGTCACCTTCTGGTGCAACATCAGATATAGCTCCAGGTGATGCTAACATACCACATTCAATTGCTTGTCCTTCCATAGCAGGACCTGCAGCTGCAGAACATGAATAAATTTCACCATCAATAACTAGTGCAATTTCTGCATTAGTACCGAAATCTGATACTAAGTATATTCCTTCACGATTAACTACATCAGATTTTACGAGCATTGCTAATGCATCTGCCCCAATTTCGTGTTTAATTGCAGGAGGTATGTATACTTCTGCATCAGGATTAATGTCTAAGTCAATATCTGCTGGTTTAACTATTTGTGAATTTCTTTTTGGTGGAGTAATGTTTAACCTTTCCATTGCATTAGTTCCCCAAAATGCCAAATCTCTTATTTCAATATTTTGGAATAATGATAATTGAATTGGGTTTCCACATACTGCAAATCGTGTTATTTTAGTTTTATCTACACCTAATTGATCTACTACTTTGTTTACTGCTTCTATAAGAAGTTGGTGAGCTTGGTCTCCACCTACATTTACTGCAAAGTGTAAGTGGTCCATTACATTTGCACCTGGTATTGGATGTCTTAATGTAACTGTTGTAGAAATAGTACTGTTATCTGCTAAATCTATTGCTTGAGCCCTAATACCACTTGTACCTATATCCATTGCTATTGCATATTCTTCTGCCATATAATCATCCTCATTTGATATATTAATGCATATTTTAATAGTAATAGTTTAAACATAATATAACTTTTACTCTAATTAAATATAGTATCTTTTAAGATATAAATATGACTCTATTTAAGGAGTATTAATAATAATAGAAAAAATAGGATATTACAATAAGAATTAAAAGAAGTATTTTAAAAAAAAAATGAAATATAGATAAGTACATAACATTATCTATTTATTAAATTATTTAGGAATATGCTGCCACATATTCTCCCACTATTTCCGCATATTCTTTTCTGATATCTTCCCATGATTTACCATCATCAACAACAGCATCTGCTAATTTAGGTGTATGGTATGCTTCTACACCATAGAATGTTTGATCAAATTCTTCTACAAAGTCACGACGTACCGCTCCACCACCACATCCTATAGGAGTATCAATACCTTCTTCTTGTAGTGCTGCAGATATTTTACCGAAAGCAGTCATTGTTGTTGTCATTAATGCAGTAGCTGTCATCATTGCAGGATTATGTTCTTTTGCTTTTGCTACTACCTCTGTTGTTGGTACATCACGACCTAAATCTATAGCTTCATAACCGTTTGCGTTTAAGAACATGACAATTAAGTTTTTACCTATGTCGTGAGGGTCACCTTCTACTGCAAAACACATGATTGGTGCTTTTGTATCTGCTTTGTGTCCGAGTTTTGCTTCACAAATTTCTACACCAGACATCATTGCATCCCCAGCTAACATTAAATCAGGTAAGAAGAATTCACCTTTAGTGTATAAAGCAGATACACCATCCATACCTTTCATTAAAGCATTGTTAATGAGGTCAATTGGATCTTCACCTGCGTCTAATGCTGCTGCTACATCTTCATCAGTTTTATCTTTATCACCATATAATACATCTAAAGCAAGGGTTCTTTTAATTCCTTCTTCTTTTGGTAAGATTTCAACTACTTCTGGGTCATCTTCAGGTTTGAGAGCTGGACCTTCAACTTTAACGTTGTATCTTATTGCAATTTTTTCGTAATCTTCAATACTTTCGAATTGTTCATAATATTTTTCTAATGGACTTGACATGATATTTCACCTTTATATTTATTTTTATAATTCATATTGTGATGGATCGTGTTCTTTGACTTTTCTTCCATATCTTTTTATTGATTGTTTAACGAATTTACTTTGTTTATCTGGTAATTGTTCATATGTTTTGTAAGTTGAATCGAGAGTATCTCTTTCGAATCTTGTTAAGTAAATACGTTTTGCTTCTACTGCTTCATTTATTAAGTCCATAGCTTTAAGTGCTGCTGCACGTGATCTTAGATATATATCTTCACCATCAGCGACAATTGCTTCACCAATTTTGTATGCATTATCATATGCTAATATTACTCCTTGAGGGTCTCGGTATTTATCTGCTAGTGTGTAAGTATCTCTTAGTTCTTTTGATACTCCTATTTGAGTTGCTGTGTTCATTAATGCACATTCACATCCTAAAGATTGTAACCATACACCAGGAGTTGGTCCACCCATTTCTTCCCTGTTGTATACAGATTCGTTACTCCATACATCGCACACTGCAGCTGCTAAGTTTCCCATTAAATCAGAGTGAGCACAGGTTGCGTTTTTACCTTCTGCACAGATAGGTACGGAAGCGATTGATTTTACGATTGGATTTTCGTATCCACAGTCTTTTGTTGGTCCTCTTGCACCACATTCAATAGCTACTAAACTTCTTGCTCCTGCAATTGCTCTTGCTACTGCTGCTATTGTATGTGAAACGTTTTTACTAGTTAGTCCACCTGCTAAGAACATTGCTGTGTTAGCTTGTGCACAGTCTGTATCTCCTCCAGGAACTACATTGTTTCTGTTTGCTATGTCTACGATTTTTGTCCACATGTATTCCATATCTATTGATCCTAGTACTCCAATTCCATACAATATTGCTCTTACATCTCCTCTTGAAATACCATAATCTGATACTACTTTTCCACCAATTGTTTCAATACATAACATGGATGCTCCATTTTGTGCACATGCTTCGAATGATTCGTCCATAGCGATGTCGAATTCGGATCCTCTTAATCCGTTTTCTTCTTCTCTCATATCAGCTACTGTTGACATTAATGAAACTGCGGTTCCATATTTTTCGTGCATTTGTTCAAGTTCTGCCCAGGTTACTGCAGTACATCTTTCAGATGCTTCTCTGTTAATTGATTGTTGTTGTACGTGTTCTGTTTCTATTTGAAATGCAGGTAATCCAATATCTGCTGCTCTTTGACAAGCTGCAAAGGCTATGTTTTTGGATGTTGCTTCTAGTCCATCAACACTTTCTTCTGATCCTTCTGCAGGTGCTACTTTAATATTTGGAACAACTACTCCTCCGCCCATAATTTGGTCTAATCCCATTTTTACAGGGTTTTTAGTTTGTCCAAATACTACATCATCTGCTGAATCATTTTCCATTTTTGTATAACGTTTTGTTACCATATAATTTCTCCAATTTTAATTAAGATATTTATACCCACATAATATTTTTAAATATATTCTAAAGTATTACTTTACTAAAATTTTAAGTAGTAAGTTAATACTTATAATTATTACTTTGTAATATGATGTATAAAAATCTTTAAAAATAATTTTTATATGAAAAAATAAAAATAAAGAATAAATTAAATTAATAAAACTTTAAAAATAGTTAATTTTATTAAAAAATAAGAGAAATTTTGAATTTTTAGATAATGTTTTTTATTAGATTGTAATACATTAAAATAAAGAAAATTAAGGTAATACAAATTTTAGTAAAAATTATTAAAATTAAAATGATTAAAAGATAGAAAATATTGCATTAATAGTATTTGAGAAAAATAGAAAATCTAAAAAAATGATTCAAAAACAGAAAATATCTTAAAAATAATTTAAAAAAAAATGTTTAAGATAAGAACACGCTAAACTTATCTTAAACTTAACAGAGTTACCAATCCCGTACTTAGGAGTATGCTGCTACGTATTCACCGACAATGTCAGCGTATTCGTTTCTGATGTCTTCCCAAGTTTTTCCGTCATCTACAATAGCATCTGCTAATTTAGGTGTGTGGTATGCTTCTACACCGTAGAAACAGTGTGCACTTTCTTCTACGAAGTCACGTCTTACTGCTCCTCCACCACATCCAATAGGTACATCTACACCTTCTTCTTCCATTAATGCTGCAATTTTACCGAATGCGGTCATTGTTGTTGTCATTAATGCTGTTGCTGTTGCCATTGCTGGTTGATGTTCTTTTAATGCTGCTACTACATCTGGTGTTGGTACGTCACGACCGAGGTCTATTGGTTCGTATCCGTTTGCGTTTAAGAACATAACAATTAAGTTTTTACCGATGTCGTGAGGGTCACCTTCTACTGCACAACATACTACTTTTGCTTTGGAATCTGCTTTGTGTCCGAGTTTTGCTTCACAAAGTGCTACACCGGACATCATTGCGTCCCCTGCTAACATTAAATCAGGTAAGAAGAATTCACCTTTAGTGTATAAAGCAGATACACCATCCATACCTTTCATTAAAGCATTGTTAATGAGGTCTATTGGATCTTCACCATCGTTTAATGCTGCTTCTACGTCTGCATCGGTTTTGTCTTTGTCACCGTATAATACATCTAAAGCAAGGGTTCTTTTTGTTCCTTCTTCTGATGGTAAGATTTCAACTACTTCTGGGTCGTCTTCAGGTTTGAGAGCTGGACCTTCTACTTTAACGTTGTATCTTATTGCAATTTTTTCGTAATCTTCAATACTTTCAAAATGTTCATAATATTTTTCTAAAGGGCTAACCATTTGAATACACATCCTTAATTATTTATTAAAATTTTATTGTATTTCACGCTTATAAATCGTATTGTTTTATATCGTGTTCTTTTACTTTTCTGCTGTAACGTTTTACAGATTGTTTTAAGAATTTTGCAGAGTCATCTGGTAATTGTTCGTATGTTTTGTAAGTTGAATCGAGAGTGTCTCTTTCGAATCTTGTTAAGAATATACGTTTTGCTTCTACAGCTTCGTTAATACAGTCCATTGCTTTGAGTGCTGCTGCACGTGCTCTGAGGTAGTTGTCTTCACCGTCAGCTACGATTGCTTCACCAATTCTGTATGCGTTATCGTATGCAAGGATTACACCTTGAGGGTCTCGGTATTTATCTGCTAATACGTATGAGTCTCTTAATGCTTTTGCGGTTCCGATTTGTTTTGCTGTGTTCATTAATGCACATTCGTAACCTAAGGATTGTAACCATACACCAGGGGTTGGTCCACCCATTTCTTCTCTGTTATATACAGATTCGTTACTCCATACATCACATACACCAGCGGTTAAGTTACCCATTAAGTCTGCGTGAGCACAGGTTGCGTTTTTACCTTCTGCACAGATAGGTACGGAAGCGATTGATTTTACAATAGGGTTTTCGTATCCACAGTCTTTTGTAGGTCCTTGTGCACCACATTCAATAGCTACTAAACTTCTTGCTCCTGCAATTGCTCTTGCTACTGCTGCAACTGTGTGTGAAACGTTTTTACCCATGAATCCACCAGCTAAGAACATTGCTGTGTTAGCTTGTGCACAGTCTGTGTCCCCACCAGGAACGATTCCGTTTCTTTTTGCTATGTCTACGATTTTTGTCCACATGTATTCCATATCGTTGGAACCTAATACACCGATACCGTAGAGAATTGCTCTTGCGTCTCCTCTTGATATACCGTAGTCAGATACTACTTTACCACCAACGGTTTCGATACATAACATGGATGCTCCATTTTGTGCACATGCTTCGAATGATTCGTCCATAGCGATGTCGAATTCAGATCCTCTTAATCCGTTTTCTTCTTCTCTCATATCAGCTACTGTTGACATTAATGAAACTGCGGTTCCATATTTTTCGTGTAATTTTTCGAGTTCTTCCCATGTTACTGCTGTACATCTTTCGGAAGCTTCTCTGCTGATTGATTGTTGTTGTACGTGTTCTGTTTCTATTTGTATTGCTGGTAATCCGATATCTGCTGCTCTTTGACATGCTGCGAAAGCGATGTTTTTGGATGTTGCTTCTAATCCATCAATACTTTCTTCTGATCCTTCTGCAGGTGCTACTTTAATGTTAGGATATACTACTCCTCCACCTGCTACTTGGTCTAATCCGAGTTTTACAGGGTTTTTAGTGTCCCCAAATAACATGTCGTCTGCTGATTCTGTTACCATTTTTGTAAATACTTTTCTTGACATATAATTTCACCACTTAATTTTTTTAATCTTATACCCACATAGTTATTACTTTAGCCCTAATCGATATATAATATCTAAGTTGATTTTATTACTAGATACTTGAAATTCATTAAAGTATTATTTAACTTTATGAAATTAATATAAAAATCAAGTTGGAAAAAAGGATTTTTAGGAATTAAATTAATAAAATAAGTAGTTAAAATGATTATTTTGAAAAAAAGTAAAAATAATAGAATCACATACAATTAAATTAGAAATTACAATCAATATTTTTTTAAAATTGAAAAGATGTTACTTATTCGTATTACATTAATAAACTTTCATTTTATTAAAATTATTACATAAGTAATAAAAATAGCCCAAAAAAATTAATAGAATAGACCATTAAGATTAAATAAATACAATGACAATTGTCAAGTAATTACTGTAAAAAATACATGTTGAAAATTAGTTTTATATAAAAAAAGAGCAAAAATCTTTAAAAAGTAATAGCATAATATAATAAAAAAAAGAAATAAAGTAGTTAGAAACTACTTATTCGTAAAATGCATCTCTTGCTTCAACAAATGCTTGTAAGTTTGCTAATGGGGATTTAGGTGCAATACCACAACTTGGTGCTAATACATCTATACCTTTTTCTAATGCAGTAGTTACTTCTGCTTTTACTTCATCTGTTGATTTACTGAATAAAGTTTGACTGGTTGAGATGTTACCTACAAGAACTGTTTCTAAGTCGTTATCTTGTTGGATTTGTCTTGCTTCTTCAACATTTACTGCTTCTTCGAATGAAGCTCCGTTGAAACCAGAGTCTAACATACCTTCCATAATTGGGAGTGAGTTACCACAAATGTGGATGATACTTTGTGCTTCCATTTCACCAGATGAGTCTTCTAATGCAGGTTGTGCGAAGTCCATGAAGTCATCAGGGTTTAATAATTCAGGAGATGAAGTTGGGTCTGCTACACAAATTACATCTACACCAACATCGTTGAATGCTTCTACTAATTCTGTTTGTGCATCTAATGCTACTTCTACTACATCTTCTACTACAAATGCATCGGTTTTTAACATTTTTACTAAATCTTCTACACCTAATAAGTGTCCTGCTAATGTGAATGGACCTGCCATACCTACTACTACAGGTACTTCTGGGTGTTCATTTTTTAAGATTTCAATTGATTCTATGATTACAGGTAATCTTCCTTGATTTGCAAAGTCATCAGGTACTTCTAAATCTTCTACGTCATCGAATGGTGCGTGTGTTCTTAAGGTTGGAGTGTTATCCATGTCACCTAAGTCTACTTCACAGCCAAATGCTTCAGCTTCTGCGGTTAAGTCGAAAGGTACTCTTGCACATTCTAATCCTGCTTGTTCGTGTAATGAGATTCCTAATCTTGCCATTTCTTGAGCATCTGTGTGTGCTGATGGCCAGGATACATTTGCTCCAGGGAATGCTTCTTCTACTGCTGCTGCAGTTGCACTGATTGCTGGTACTTTTTCTACTTCTTCACCGTTTAAAGCTGCTTTTAAATTTTCTATAAGATCCATTTGTTCACCTTTTATAATAATATTATTATACATGAATTCAATTTTTGATAACAAACTCTATCTTTAATGTTAATTTTAATTAAATTCAATACATTAATAATACATTTAGTATTACTAATTTTTTTGCTATCAATATTTTATTACATGTTTTTCATTCCTACTTGAATTAGTAGGAATATTTAGATAAATATATTTACATGCTAACAAGCTGCCCTATATATTTATTATTAAACTAGAAAATGTCAGAAATAGTTTATGTGAGTACAAGACTATTAATTCCATATATCATAGTTTGTAGTATAATAGTACAAAACTTGTTATTGTTATAATATATTATTTTTAATACATATAAATTTTAACCTAAAAAATCAAATATTTTTACTCAACACACTAAGTTTAAATAAAATTTAATAGATGGAATAAATAGATATATTATACATATAGAAAATTCAAGAATTTTTACTAAAGGTGAATACATGAAAATTATCGATAAAGTAAAATCAATTAAAGAACAAGAATTAACAGCTACAGAAAATCTTGAACAAAAGTATAATATTATCGAAGAAAAAAATGATGAAATTAATGCTTTTGTTGAATTAGACCTGGAAAGAGCACAAAAAGTTGCTAAAGAAATAGATGACAAAATAAAAAGCGGTGAAAAAACTGGAAAATTAGCAGGACTTGTCATAGGAATTAAATGTAATATTAACGTTGAAGATTTCATTGTCTCTGCTGCATCACCAACACTTAAAGAATATCAGGGAAGTTACAATGCTACAGTAATTAATAAAATTATTGAAGAAGATGGAGTTATAGTAGGATTGACCAATATGGACGAGTTTGCAGCAGGAAGTTCTACTGAAACTTCAATGTATGGTCCTACAAACAATCCTAATGCATTAGGACATATTCCTGGTGGATCTAGTGGTGGTTCAGCAGCAGCAATTGCTGCAGATATGTGTGATATTGCATTAGGTTCTGATACTGGTGGATCAATAAGAAATCCTGCATCACATTGTGGAGTAATGGGATTTAAACCAACCTATGGTATGGTATCTAGACAGGGATTACTTGATTTAGCAATGAGTTTAGACCAAATAGGTCCATTTGCAAATGACACTACTGGTATAGGTTTAATGTTAGATGTTATAACAGGATATGATCCATATGATACAACCACCTTAAACAAGGAAACAACACCTTTTATTGATGATACAACAAATACAACATTAGAAAATACTAGTGTAGGAATAGTTAAAGAATTTATGGATGTTACAGATTCAAAAATTAATGATGTCATTAATAAATCTGTTGATAAAATGTCTGATTTAGGTGCTGAAATTAAAGAATTAAGCTTTGGAGATGTTGACTTAGGTTTACCAACATATTATTTAATTAACTATGTAGAATTCTTTTCAGCAACCAGAAAATATGATGGTCGTAAATATGGTGAAAGAATTGAAGAAGTATGCGGTCCAGAAGTAGCAAGAAGAATACAAATTGGATCATACATCAGCCAGAAAGAATTCAGTGGAAAATATTATAATAAGGCATTACAAGCAAGATCTCTTATACGTAAAGACTTCAACAATGTATTAAATGATGTTGATATACTCGCAGGTCCTACTGTTCCAAAATTACCTCATAAAATTGGTGAGAAAATAGATACTATGGATATGTATGCATATGATGTTCTAACAGTACTTGCAAACATTACTGGTATTCCTGCAAGTAGTATGAAAGCAGGACTTGTTAATGATATTCCTGTAGGTTTACAATTACAAGCAAAACCTGAAGAAGATCATAAAATCTTAAGTACAATGAGTGCTATTGAAAATAATTAAACACCAAAACTTTAGTAAAAATTAGGAAAAAATATGATGTGAATACATCATATCATTTTTTTTTAAAATTATAGGAGATTAATCTTCGAATAATCCACGTTTTACTGTGGTTACTTCTCTATTTTTATTTAAAACAAAGCTTTTTAAGTACTCTGCATCATTTTTTTCAGGGTAATCAATACGATAATGTGCACCTCTGCTTTCTTTTCTTAATAATGCAGATTGTACAATTAATTTTGCAAGTTTAATCATACTAATTACTTCTAATGCAGTTACCAATTTATTATTATATTCTTTGTAACTAGGAACATTCATATCTTCTACTTTTTCTTGTAATTGATTTAATTCTATTTGAGCTTGTTTTAAACCTTTTTCATCCCTAACTATTGCCACATAATCCCACATTATTTTTCTAAGTTCTGTTTTAATACTTTCAGGATCATATGTTCCTTCAGTCCAAATGTCAGAAATTCTGTTAATTTCCTCGTTAATTTCATTTTCATCTGGTTGTTCTAATGAGGACTCTTTGGCACGTTTTGCGGATTGAATTCCTGCAATATTTCCAAATACTTGAGTATCTGCTAAGGCATTACCTCCTAAACGATTTGCTCCATGAACTCCAGATGTTGCTTCTCCGGCTGCAAATAAATTTTTTACGTTGGATTCACAATTTCCATCAATTTTTATTCCACCCATGAAATGGTGAGCTGTTGGTGCTACCTCCATTGGTTCATTTATTATATCAACTCCCACATCTTTAAATTGTTGAACCATAGTATGTAATTTCTTTTGAACTTGTTCTTCAGGTAAATGTGTAACCGAAAGATATACTCCACCATCTTCAGTTCCTCTTCCTTCTTGAATTTCAGTATATATTGACCTTGCTACTATATCACGTGTAGCTAATTCTTCACGAGGATCATAATTAATCATGAATCGTTCACCTTCAGTGTTGATTAAATGACCTCCTTCTCCACGGACAGCTTCAGTAATTAAGACCCCTTTACGTGATTTTGGAGAAACCATTCCTGTTGGATGGAATTGAACCATTTCCATGTCCATCATATCTGCACCAGCATCATAAGCCATGATTATTCCATCACCTGTTTTTTGAACTGCGTTTGATGTGACCGGATATAACCATCCACATCCCCCCGATGCAATAACTGTTGCCTTTGAATGGTATACTATTATAGAACCATCATTTAAGGAGATACCCATTGCACCAACAATTTTTGTATGACTGTTATCAAACAATAATTTTGTAATCATTACTTCTGAGTGAGTTTTAACACCTTCACGTATTACTTCTTCTTTAAGACCCAACATCATTTCATGACCTGATTGATCACCTTTAAAACATGTTCTGCGACAGGATTGACCACCAAATGCTCTTTGATTTAATCTACCATCATCCTGCCTATCAAATAGACATCCATAAGATTCTAATTCAATTAATCTTTTAGGTGATTCTAGTACAAGTTCATGAACTAAGTGTAAATCATTTAAAAAAGCACCACCTTTTAATGTGTCAAGAATATGTAATTGAAGGGAGTCTGCTTCATCCACATATCCGAATACTGCATTATAACCTCCTTCAGCCAACATAGTACACCCGGATTTAAATGTTAATCCTTTAGATACCATTATCACTTCTTGATCATTTTTTCTTGCAACTATTCCACATTTACATCCTGCTCCACCAGAACCTATAACTAACACATCACAAGTAAATTCAGTAATTTTCACTTTTATTCCTCCTATTTAACTATATTTCTCAAAATTCCTATTTTTTCAACAATTATTTCTATTTTATCTCCATGTTCTAAATGATCAATTCCAGGGGGTGTTCCTGTTGCTATTAAATCACCCTCTTTTAATGTCATAATACTAGATATGTAATGAATTAATTCTTTTGGAGAAAAAATCATGTACCCCGTATTTGAATCCTGTTTAATTTCATTATTTACTTTTGAACAAATTCTTAAATTTGAAGGATTTATTCCTGTAGCAACTACAGGCCCTATTGGACAAAATGTGTCGAAACTTTTTGATCTTGTCCATTGTCCATCTTTTTCTTGCAAATCTCTTGCAGTCACATCATTTATAATTGTATATGCTATGTCAAAAACATCCTCATTATTTTTATTATTTATCTCTGACAATACCACTAATCCTAACTCTGCTTCAAAATCTAATTTTTTTGTATCTTTAGGATATATTATGTTTTCTTCGTGTGCTATGACGGATGTTGATGGTTTTAAGAATAATAATGGTTCTGAGGGAATATTCATAGATAATTCATTTGCATGGTCATTATAGTTTAATCCTACACAGACTATTTTTGATGGATCAACCGGCGTTAAAACTTTAACATCATCTAAACAATCTTTAAAATTATTCAAATAATATTTTTTGATATCTTCTTCATCCTTAATTGCATCAATAATGGATTCATAGTTTAAACGATAGATAGTTTCGTCTTCCAATATTCCGACAAATACTTTATTATCCTTTGTTTGATATTTTATATATTTCATGTAAATCAGATTATTTGATTTATTCTAAAATTCTTTCTATTGGAAGTACTAGTAAATCTTTAGCTCCAATTTTCCTAAGTTTATTTATTGTTTCAAATACATCTTTTTCTGAAATCACAGCATGAACGGATACAATACCTTCTTTACCATATATTTCAGATATTGTTGGCCCACCCATACCAGGCATTGCCTCTTTAATTTCGTTCAAGTCTTCTTTTTTAACATTTGCCATGATTAATTTTTTTCCTTCAGCCTGAATAACTCCTATAATTCCTGTTTGGATGGATTCAATTTTATCATATTTTGTTTTTAAACTATCTTTATTAGCTATTAACATTATAGAACTTTCAAGAATTGTATCTATTTCACGTAAATGATTCATTTTTAGTGTTGTTCCAGTACTTGTTAGATCAGATATGACATCAGCTACTCCAATTAATGGAGCTACTTCTGTTGCACCAGTTAATGATAAAATTTTTGCGTTAATATTTTTATTTGTGAAGTAATCCTTTGTTAATTGAGGAAATTCTGTTGCAACTGTTTTAACATTTTTTAAGTCTTCTGCTGTTTTGAAATCAGAAGTTTCTGGAGCTGCTATTACAAGTTTTGTATAACCAAAGTGCAAATCTTCAAGTAATTCAACATCTGCTTTTTTTTCTTTAATTAAATCTAAACCAGTTATTCCAATATCTGCTGCACCATCTTCCACATATTCAGGAATATCTGCTGCTCTTGTGAACATTACACTTATTTCTGGATCAAATGTATGTGAAAATAGTTTTCTATTGGAGTTATCTGTTAATCCTATTCCTGCTTTTTCGAGTAATTCTACTGCAGGCCCACTAATTCTTCCTTTTGAAGGTATTGCTATTCTTATGCTCATTTATTTTGCCCTCAAGTTTTTTCTATAAATCATATAAAATTATGTATAATTACTTTTTGATAAACTATAAGTAATTATATTTATGTTTCTTAAAATATATATTATATTTAAAGTTAGTTTAAAAAAAATACTTGATGGGAATGGTGTCAATGATAAATTTTGAAGGTAAAGTTACTTCAGGATTAGGAAAAGCTGGAAACTTCATGCAAAAAGATACATACAAAAAACAATACAAGAATAAGTTAGGTTTTGAACCATATCCTGGAACATTAAATATTAAATTAAATAAAGATATCGAAATAAACTTAAAAGAAGAATACAACAATGAATTAAAAATAATTGAAGGTGATGAAAACTTAGGGGATGTTTATTTTTTAAAAGCAAGAATATCCGATTTAAAAAAAATTTCCAGTAAAAAAGGGGCAATTTTATTTCCAACAAAAACCGTGCATAAATTTAACACAATTGAATTTATTGCAGATGAAAAATTAAGAGATACGATGGAATTAAAAGATAATTCAAAAGTAAATATAACAATAAATGAAAATTATGAAAAATAATATTAAATAGAAATAATAAAAATATTTTTAATAAATAAGTTAATTACTATTGATAAAAAATTAATAAACAATTAATAGCATTAACAGGACATTCGAACATTAAACCGTATTCCGGGAGGGATACAATGACTGACGATTATGAACTAGTTACACATACTATTGTGACTAAATCAATGTTAAGAAAAATTGGAGAAAATCAATACTTAAAAATCGTACCACCCGAAAAGATTATAGAAATATCAACAATAGAACAGACAAAAATTACTGAACCAATTGTTCAGACTGATGAAATAATCATCAATGCTTATCCAAAAGAAGTAAAATTATTCAAAAACCAGAATCAGGACACCAAATATGAAACTAAATGGGAAACCATCACTGGTGAGATTTTTGACATACCTTCTTCTAATGTGAAAACTATATACTCATTATTACAAGCAAAAGGATTAATAGTAGTTGACAACATCTTAAACTTGTCTAATATTTTAGGTATGGTAATAAAACAAGGCAGTTTAGAGAAAAAAATCGAAACTATAAAAGAAGAAATATAAAAAAAAGAATTTAACAAAATTCTTTTATAATACTATTTTTTATAAATATCCACAATTTCTTCAAATGTTAAATAATTCCTAAATTTAGGAATTTCAGCTAATTCTACAAATTTCATTACATCCAAATCTTTATTTACAACATCAATTGCTGCTTTTGTGAAATTTTCTAGTTGTAAATAATCTTCAGGCACCCTGCCCTTATTTTCAACTTTAGCCTTAGAAATACTCCATATATTGTTTTTACTTATTCCAGATTTATTTGATAAAAAATCAGAGACATGGCTTACTATTTTATCATCATAAGTACGGTTAAGAATTATTCCTTTAGTATTTACATCCATTTTTTTAAGAAGATTAATGTGTGCTTCAATATCTATAGCTGCTGTTTCTATACCACCTTTACTTACACTAGAGACCATTATAACTGGTATATTTCCAGCATATGCTATTTCTGCAGTTGAATAAGGAACTTTTTCATTTAGTAAACCTGTGGCAGCACTCATTACCCCTTCAATTAAAACTAAATCATAACCTTTTCCTTTAACATGTTCTATGATTTGATCTAAAGGCATCCATCCTATATCGCCAATTTTTATAGAAGCCCACTCTTCTAGTTTTTCTTTATTGACATATAATGAAGGAGATAAATCTCTTATATCCGGTCCTACTTTTATAACATAAGTGTGTATGCCTCTTTGACGTAGCGCTCCTACAATTCCACTTGATAAAAATGTTTTACCTGATTCTGATCCAGTTCCCATTAACATTATCATAGGTGGTACTTCTGGATGAGCTTTTTTAGGAACATAATTATTACCTGTGTTGATAGCTATTTCATTAAATACTTTTTCATGAAGTTTTTTATTTCGAGCTTTTATGTCATCATATTGATTTGCTGCATCAATATATTCTAATATGTTATTTACTATTGCAGGATTATCATCAAGTAGTCCGTGTACTGTTGTTCCAAGGATATTTCCTTTTTTGTTTGTTACTCCTGAAAGCACTCTTTTTGGTTGGTGTCTGTAATTAGCTCTTTGGATATCAGAATATATTACATTTTTATCGTTTGATTCTATTTGTCCGTATGTATGACAGTGAAAACCTGTGACTGTTGTGTTTTTAAGATTTTTTGTGAATAATGTTGTGTCATCAACTATTTCTGCATTTACTTTATTAGTATTTATTAGTGGTTCAAATGTTACATCAAGTAATCCTAATCCTTCTCTTATGATTGGTACTGGAGAATTTCTTCCCACGTTTACTTCTTTAGATAGTATTTGAAAACCGGCACACATTCCTAGAATAAAACCGTCATTATCATTAATTAAGTTAATTTCTTCTGTTAATTCAGGAGTTAATGTTTCTGATTCAACTATTGTTCCTCCAGGAATTATTAAACCATCTAATTCTTCATGAGCTTTTTTTCCGTTTTCTATTGTTCCATCTGATTTTACTACATTTGTAGGTAAATGTCCAAAATGTTCATATAATGTTAAAACACCATCCACTTCTAATATTCCAATGTTTACCATAGTATACCTCAATAATGTTATTCTTTAGTACTAATTATATAAACAATACTATAAAGAAGTATTTAAAAGAAATTTTATTCTGATTAAAAAATAGTATAAAAAAATAATATAAAAATAGTGCCCTGACGGGGATTTGAACCCCGGTAAAGGGATCCGCAGTCCCTCGTGATATCCGCTACACTACCAAGGCATTTTAAAACAAATTTATAAAATACTAATTATATATTTCTAGGTTCTCAATATTATATTTTTCGATGAAAAAAAAATTGTTTAAATAAGGAAAAATCCTTATTCTAAATATATTGCTGGCTTATATGGTGTTGCATTTTGTGCTTTATTCTGTGGATCATATGTTGGATCTGAATAAACTTCTATTTTAGCGTTTATTTCACTTTCTAAGTAATTTTTAGCATCATTTATTACTGCTACTTCATCTATTTTTCCAACATAATTGATTTTGTTAAATGATTTTCCTGCTTTTGTTGCAAATTTAGATAATTCCTTCTTGTTATCATGTAAGTTTGCTTTCATGGATCTGCCAATTATTTCACCAATGTTTGGTTTTCCAACTTCTTGTGCTATTTCATATACATCATATTTCCAGTCAGGTGCTGTGTATAAATGTACTGTTTCAGGAGTTGACTTTGTGATTTTAATGATTTCCTTAATATCTTTAGCTAAGTCTTGAATCATTTCTTCGCTTTTTTCAATTTTATCATCAATTACTGAATCATCTTTTACAGGCCATGCGATTGAAGACATGAATATTTCATCATCATTATATTTATCCCATATTTCTTCTGTAGTATATGGTACAAATGGTGATAATAATCTTATCCAAGTGTTAACTATATATTTTAAGGTTTCTTTTTCTTCAGATTCTATTAATGTTATTCTGTTTAAGTAATAATCAACATCTTTTCTGAATAGGAATAAACTTGCTTGTAATGCTTTTCTTGTTTGGAATCCTTCAAGTGCTTCAGTTGCAATACCTATTTTCTGATTTATTTGACTAATTATCCATTTATTCAAGGATTTAGTGACTGTTGGTACTTTATTATCTAAGGATAATTTTAATGGTTCACAAATTAATGATTCTATTTTTTCAGGGAATTCTTGAATCAATTCTAATCTTCTTTTTATACCATTTACTTCTTTTTCTCTCCAGTCAAAGTCTTGCCATGGTTCTGCGGATGACATTAAGAATAGTCTTACGGTATCTGCACCATATTTATCTATTGCTTCACTTAATAATATTACATTACCTTTAGATGAAGACATTTTTTGTCCTTCAAGTAATCCCATTCCAAATACTGTTATTCCTTTAGGCCAACATTCTTTAGGAAAAATTGCTGCGTGATGGAACATATGGAATGATAAATGATTTCCAACTAAATCTTTAGCAGATAATCTCCAATTTAATGGATACCAATAATTGAATTCTTTTTGTATTTGTTCTGTTAATTCAGGTGAAATTTTATTTATTGATCCGTCATTTGCACCATCTTGATTTAAAAATACTTTGTTAAAGAATGCATCATTTAAATCTTCTGGTTTTATATCTTTCATATATTTTGCAATAGTATAATAGGACATGTAAATTGTTGAATCAGTTAATGGTTCTATTAACCATTTTTCATCCCATGGCATGTGTGTTCCTAAACCTAATCTTCGTGAACATGCCCAATCTTCTAGCCAGTCAAGATAATATTCGAAGTTAGATTTTAATTCATTTGGAACTACTTCTAGTTGATCGAGACATTCATATGCTTTTTTAGTCCATTCTTCATCAGAATATTTTACAAACCATTGGTCGTCTAACTCTTTTACAACACATTTTGCTCCACAACGACATATGACTGGTTTTTCGGCAAACTCATATAATTTATCTGCTATGTTTTCATTGATTAATTTTTCAATTACATCATTTCTTACATCTGCAACACGTTTTCCTTCAAATTCACCTGTATTTTCATTCATTATTCCTTTTGCATGTTCTGTTTTATATGCTTCATTTGTTGCATCTTTTAGTTTTGCATCATCTTGACTTTGTACATTAAACTGTTTTATAAAGTCACGTGCAGGGAATTCTGAATATCCTTTCAGATTTACTAAGCTTATTAATTGGATGTTGTCTATTTGTTCTTGTAAATTATATTCATCAATTAATTCTTGATTATTTTTAATATCTTCTAATGCTATGTAATCTGCAGGTGCATGTGCCGGAACAGAAAATACTACTCCTGTTGCATAATCAGGATTTACGAATGATGCTGGGAATATTGGTAATAAATCCCCTGTGATAGGATTTGTTACTGATTTTCCTATGTATTCTTTAGGATTTACATCTTCTATAATTTCCATTGATTCTTTTTGGTGGATGATATTTCCATATGCTTCTTTACTGATTATCCATGTTTCATCATTATATTTGACTTTTACATATTCTTCATCAGGATTTAACCAGAAGTTTGTTGCTCCATATAATGTTTCTGGTCTGAATGTTGCTGCAACTAGGAAATCTTCTCCACAAGGGAATTTGATTAAAGTTAATTCATTTATTCCCACACCTTCTCCTTCAAGTAAATCATGATCTCCTACTGGATTTTCATCAGATGGACAATATTTAACTGGGTGTGATCCTTTTCTTATTAAGTCTTTGTCTTTAAGTTGTCTTATTTGCCATCTGACAAATTGTTGATAATGTGGATCTATTGTTCTGAATTCTCTTCTCCAATCTATGGAATATCCCATATGAGTCATGTCTTCATGATATTCTGAACTAAAATATTTTACTATATACTCTGGATCTATAAATTTTTTTAATTCATCGTCAGGTACTTGGTGCACATTTTTGTATATGTCTAAAGTCCATGGATCTTTTCTTTCAATTCTTTTTGCTATTCCTACTACTGGTGCTCCTGTTACGTGCCATGCCATAGGGAATAAAACGTTGAATCCTTGCATTCTCTTAAATCTTGCATAAACATCTGGAACTGTGTATGTTCTACCATGTCCTACGTGCATTGCTCCACTTGGATAAGGGAATGCTACTGTTACATACATTTTTTTTCTGTCATCAGGATTTGATTCAAATAATTTTTCTTCCTGCCATTTCTTTTGCCATTTCTTTTCTAATTCAGAAACCATATATTGAACTCCATTTTTATTCGTTGATTATAATGAAAATAATAATTGTTTATAATATTAATATTTATATCAATAACAATATTTTAATTTATCATTATTTTTTTAATAAAAAAAGAAAGGCTTTGTGAAGGTTATTTTTTGAGTATGGGTGCGGGTTTTCTTTTATGTTCTGAATTATTGTATAAGTTGACAATACGTTCTACTTCTGATTGTTCTATATTTAATTTTTTAGATATGTTTTGAATAGATTCCATTTTGTCAAGATACAAATACAATAATCTGTCAATTATTGGATATGTCATTCCTAATTCTTTTTCATCAGTTTGATTTGGTAATAATCCGGCTGTTGGTGGTTTTGTTATAATTTGTTTAGGGATTTGTAATGCTTCAGCTACTAGTTTTACTTCTTCTTTATATAAGTCACCAATAGGTGACAAATCCACACCACCATCACCATATTTTGTAAAATATCCTACACTTAGTTCTGTTTTGTTTCCTGTGCCAACAACCAATGAATTGTAAATGGTAGCATAATAATATAATATACTCATTCTTAAGCGTGGCTTAATATTTGAAGATGCTAATTTGGTGTTTTTTTGAGGTAATTTTTTGTTATTACATAGTTTTAATAAGTTTGAATGAAAATCTTCTATGGATAATATTTCTCCAGGAATATTAAGTTTTTCTTTAACTAATATTGCATCATTTAAGTCTTGTTCGGATGTAGTTTCTGATGGAAGAATATATGCATGTACTTTAGATGAGCCTAATGCTTTAACTGATAAATATGCTACCACGGCTGAATCAATTCCACCACTTAAACCAAGTACTATGCCATCACATTTAGCATTTTCTACTGTTTGTTTTATAAAACCACAAGCATTATCAATAAAAATGTCTGGGTTAAACTTTGGTAAATCAATCATTTTTTCGTTTTCCTTTAGTAATTAAAGATAATTATTTGTTTAATATGTATTAAAATTATGGATGTAGTCAGAATGTGTGGTGATGAATTTTCAGTTACTTTTTAGCAAAAAAGTAATACTTTTTTAATTCTTTTTAAATGTTAATTTTTACTAGTTTTATTCGCCCCTTGGGGCGTGTTTTAAAAAATAAGCGATAATAAAGTTTTTATAGTAAAAAGGAGAGATATTATATTATGAAAGTACAAAATAACTCTCCTATTATTAATTATGTTGGTCATCAACTTAAACTTGACGGTTTTTTTAGTGAACCATTGGTTGATGTTATTAGAAAAGATAATACTGATGATGAATGTGTAAATTTATTATCTGTTGATTGTAAAGATTTGATTGTAGATTATTTGGATAATTATTTTGATGATGATCTTCCAGTTTCCTGTGCTGAGGATTATGTGAAATCTAAGCTATCTCGGATTGCGGATAATTTGAAAGTTTTTGAAACTAAAGATGGTGTTGTTTTTACTCAATTTAGGAGTTATTGTCCTCATTGTGGTTCTAAACATGTTGTTGAAGATGGTTATTATCCTAAAAAGCTTGTTTTAAATGTTTTTGGTAATGTTGATGCTCGTATTAAACGTTATGAATGTCGTAATTGTGGTAAAGGTTTTTCTGCAGATATTAGCAGTGTAGTTGATAGAAAATTCAGTGTTTCCAAGCGTATTATGAAGATAATACAGAATTATTATGCTATTTGTGGTACTCCCGTTCGTAGAATACAGGAGATCATGAAAAGAATACATAATGTATGCGTATCTTATCAGGAAGTACAGGACATTATAGTCGATTATATTATTAAATATGAGTCTAATTTGGAAACTTATTCTGGATATTATGTGTTTGATAGTTTATGGGTTAAAATAGATGAAATTAGTGATAATTATGTTTATTTCTTTGCATTATTTGATGTACATCATAGAACATTGGTGGATTATAAAATAGTTGAAGAAGAAAATAGTACGGAAGTTTATAATTTCTTACGAAATGCTACTCTTAATCAACCCCGTAAAGCAATTACAACTGACTTACATATTGCTTATCGAAAACCAATACAAGATTTAGGATTCAAACACCAATTTTGTGAATTCCACACCAAACAAAACATCAACAAATACTTATATAATCATGTAAAAGAGAACAATATCTCAAAAAAGACTCATAAGGAATATAAAAAATATTTAGAAGAAATTTATCAAATTTATGAATCAAACAATAGATTTGAAGTTTTAGATATATTGGATAATCTCTCTGGTAGGCGTGAAGAGTTTCCGGATGTTATTAATGAGATTATTGATAAAAAGATTCGTCCTTATTCTCGTTATTTAACTATGTTTCTTGAAGATAGTTTTATTGAACGTACTAGTAATTGGATTGAACGTATTTTTGGTGATTTAGCACCTAAATCTTTAAAAAATAAATTTAAAACATTACGAGGATTTTTATCTAGACTAAATTTGAAGCTTAAAAGATGGGATTCTCGAAACGCAATTTTATGATGGAAAAGGTAACTTCACCACACATTTTGACAACACCAAATTATGCTAATTAAAAAAGTTTAATTGATTAAAATGATATATTAATTATATATTGAAAATTTAAAGAAATGATACAATTTATAATTGGAGGAATAGAATGGCATTTACTGATTTAGTTAAATTTAATAAAAAAAGTACAACATTTATTTTTATTGGAGGCAAAGGTGGTGTTGGTAAAACTACTGTTTCTGCAGCGACAGCGCTTTGGTGTGCACGAATGAACAAAAAAACTTTAATCATTTCTACTGATCCTGCCCATTCCTTAGGAGATTCTTTTGATAGAATTATAAAGCACGTTGCAACACCTATTACTCAAAATTTAGAAGCTATTGAAATTGATCCGGATAAAGCTATGGAAGAATATAAAGATAAAATGAACCAACAACAGAAGTATAATGATGCTTTAAGCATGTTTTCTGATCAGTTAGATGTTATGAGTTCTTCACCAGGTATTGATGAAGTAGCAGCTTTTGAAAAATTTATGGAATATATGACTAGTGATGAATATGATGTTGTAATTTTTGATACTGCTCCTACTGGACATACCTTAAGGTTACTTTCTTTCCCTGAGATGATGGATTCATGGATGGGAAAATTAATTAAAACTAAAACACAATTGGGTCAAATGGCGAACAAGTTAAAAAATATTATTCCGTTTATGGGTTCTGATGAAGAAAATCAAGCAGAAATGGAAGAATTAAACAAGACAAAAGAACAAATCTTAAAAGCTAGAGATGTATTAAGTGATCCTTCAAGAACTTCATTTAAAACCGTGCTTATTCCTGAAGAAATGTCAATTATTGAATCAAGTAGGGCAATGGATGCATTACATAAATATGATATGAATACTGATGGAATTATAGTTAATAAGATACAGCCGGATAATAATCATTGCGAATTTTGTAAAGCTAGAAGAGAGATTCAGGAAAAACGTTTAAATACTATTGAAGAAACATTTGAAGGACAAATTATTGCAAGAATTCCTTTACAAGCTCATGAAGTTCGTGGTATTGATCAGTTATATGAAATTTGTGATTTATTATATGGTTCTGATCCAAGTAATGGTCCTATTGCATTATAATTCACCCCCCCCCCTGCTATTTTTTTTATTTAATATTAAATTATTAATAATTAATCTGATTTTAAAGAATTATATGAAAATTATTTTTTAAGATATTGCTTCAATAAGTTTTAATAGAACCATACAAATATTTATTTAAAAATATTGCATAAATTAGCATAAAATAAATAAGTTATATGTTAAAAATAGGACATAAATCCGTTTTATTTTAATAAAAATGATTAAGAATAAAAAATTGAAACAAAAAATACTTTTAAAATAAAAAATAAAATTATTTTAAAAAATAAGGAAAATAAAGGATACATTTATATAATAATAAAACATTATATAAAAATATATAAATGGAGGTGAACCTAAATGTCAGAGATACCTGTAGCTCCAGTAGGAAGATTAATAAAAAATGCTGGTGCAGAAAGAGTAAGTGATGATGCAAAAGTTGAACTAACAAAAGTACTTGAAGAAATAGGTACTGAAATTTCAGAAGATGCCATAAAAATAGCAAAACATGCAGGAAGAAAAACTGTAAAGGCATCAGACATAGCTGTAGTATCAAAACTAAAATTTTAACCATATTAAAACACCAAAAGATTAATCTTTTGGTAGTTTTTACTTAAAAAATAAAAGAAAATGTTATCTATACTTTTTCCTCTGATTCCAAATCAATTTTAAACTTTTTCTACCACCACATGTTTGGTCAAACATATCCATATCCCTTGTTAATTCCGCAATTTTATTACTTGCTTTAATTCCATTTTTAACCAAACGAGACCCATGTGGTTTTCTCATACGATTTACTGCATACTCCATATCATAAACAGTAATAACATCAATACCTAATGATTGTGCTAATTCATTACTAGCATGTTCTGTATGAAAACCCAGCAATTTTACGGAAGGTACAGATAATGCTCCCACTTCTATAGTTACGCCCATACCAGCACAATATATTACTCCTTGTGATGCATTCATAAGACTTATTAGATCAACATAACCATCAAGAATATACACACCTTTTCGTGTTACAAATTGTGCAATAGATTTAGCTTCAAATCTATAAGGAACTATTAAAATAATTTTATCCAATTTTTGTACTTCTTGAATAATATAAGGAATATCTGTGCTTCTTGTATCTCCACCTAAAAATAAAACATAAAAATCGTTTATCCCATAATGTTTATAAATATCTTCAGGTTCCATTATAGGCACTCTGCTAACATATTCTGCTTGAGGATATCCTTTAATATTTACTGTATTAATAATATCATACATTTTTTTTAATGATTTTTTAGCATGAGTATTTGGTACTGTTATTAAATCAGCGTATGCAATCATTTCAATAGGATTATATATATCCTGTTCAATATGAATTTTAGGTATATTTAATTTTTTAGCTGCTGAAATTCCTTTACGTACATCTCCTGCATTACCACATGTTAAAACTAAGTCCAAATTCCTATTTTTTAATGCATTGTATGTGTGAATAGTATCTTGTAAAACTAATCGCCCTATAGTGAAATTACTTCTTTTTTTAGTGGTATTACGTCTTCCTTGACCTATATTAACAATTTCATAACTATAAGGTTCTAATAGTTTTTCAACCCCATCTCCATGAGTTAAAGACAATACTTCTGAATCTAATTTTTCAATAACAGGAATTAATGTTTTTGCTGGTGCTGTCTCTGCTACGATAGCTATGTTCACTTATTTCCCCCCTTTTTAATTTTTACAAAATATCCTATGATAATTAAAGATATTAAGAAGAATAATAAAACCACTAAATCTGTTGGACCTGTTTCAATCCATATTAATACATGTGCGAATAACATTGCATATAATGCTACAAATATGTTTCCTACTGATCTTTGAATGATATATATTAAATTCATAACAAAACCTAATAATACCATCTGTAATAACATTGCATATAATCCAAAGTCCAATAATGCTGGACCAAAAATCATAGATGTTGTTGAATGTGCATAACCTAATGTTGTGGAACCAACTATCACCCTTGGATCGGTAGATTTGAAAAAGCCTGTTAATGTATTATATAATAATGTACCGTTAGTACTTCCCTGTAAACCTACTGCATGATCTAATACTTGTAATGTATAACCTGCCCTATAGAATAATAATTCTAATGGATTTAATGTCCAATTTTGCCATTCTATAGATTTAACGGCAACATAACCTACTATTAATAACAATACAAAAATACCTATTCCAGCTAATATTAAATAGGTTCTAGGTATTTCTTTGGTATAATATACGGTTATCAATATACTTATTACAATTGCCATTACTGTTGTTCTATATCCTGTCAAAGTAAATAATAACAATCCCACCAAGAATAATAGGTAATACTTTTTGTTATCATATTTTGCTATTAATAGATTTATTGATGGTAAGAATATTAAATAGGACAATAACCAAATTCTTGTAGCAGCATGTGCTTTTAAATAACCACTGAATAAAGGTATTCCACCTAAATACAATAAATTTATTATTTGTAAAACTATACCTGTTACCACAAGAAATAGAACCGTTTTCTCTGAAAATATTGTATCAATTTTATTTTTATCTATTGTAAATTCTTTATTTTTTAAAAAATATTTACATACATAATAACCTACTAAATAAAATATGATACCTAATGCTATTATGAAAATTGTGTTAATATTTACTCCAATTAACTCTTTTAACTGATAATGAAACGCTATTTCTGAAAAGATTAGATAAACTATAACCAATATAACAAATACTACTGGTGAAAATAAATCAAACTTTTTGTAATTCATAAAAATCTACCATAAAATAGTTAATTAGCTTTAAATATATACTAAACTATATAATTATATATTTATAAACTGATATAAACATTTTATTTAATTTTAAGATGGAATATACATATGAATAACATGACAAATAAAGTTCTTAAAAATAGTTTTATACTACTAATAGGAAATCTTCTATTCCGTGTTGGAGGGTACATTAACCGATTGCTGATGAGCAGAATGTTAGGTCCTGAAGGATATGGATTATATGGATTAACATTGCCTTTTCAGGGAATTTTTCAAATATTATCTGCAGGAGGATTACCCCCAGCAATTTCAAAATATGTTGCAGAGTATAATGCTAAAGATCAAAAAGCTTTAACTAGACAAGTTATTTTAACTGCAACGAAATTTATGGTGTTAATGGCTATATTATTAAGTATTGTCTTGTTATTTTCATCAGATTTTATTGCAAATAACATATTTCATAAACCATTAGTTGTTTGGCCTTTAAGAGCTGTTAGTTTAATAACCCCGTTTAGTGTGGTTGTTGGTGCTATGAGAGGAGCTTTTCAAGGTGTTTATAGAAATGAATATACTGTATATAATAGAATGGCAGAACAAATAGCAACTATAATTTTTGCATGTGTATTTGTTTATTGTGGATTATATGCTATGGGTGCTGTATTAGGTGGTGCATTTGGTTTTATAGTTTCTGCAATTACGGCAGTTTTTCTATATAAAAAATATATTAGTCCCATGTTTGCTTCAGAAGATTCTTTGAATTTGAGTGTGAGAGAAGAAATTAATCTACTATGGATGTTGATTAAATTTGCTGTGCCTGTAGCAATAACTGCATTATCTGAAATGGCTATTTATGATGTTGGAACTTTAGTTATTGGTGTTTTAATGTTATCTACTGATGTAGGATATTATAATGCTGCTGATCCGATTTCAAGAATTCCTTTAGTTATTTCATTATCTGTGGCAACAGTATTATTGCCTGCTACTGCTGAGGCGTATGCTTTAAACGATCAGAAAATGTTACAAGAGTATGTTGTTGATTGTTTACGATATAGTATTTTAACTGTGCTTCCTTTATGTGTATTGATTAGTGTTTTTAGCACTCCTTTAATTACTTTGCTTTTTGGAAGTGTTTATGTTAATGGTTCTGGTGTTTTAAGTATTTTAGTATTGGGAATGTCGTTTTATAGTATTTATATGATTTGTAGCAGTATATTACAGGGTATTGGTCATCCAAGGTTACCCATGTATATATTGTTAATGGGAACTATTGTTAATGTGGTTTTAAATACTGTTTTAGTATATTTATTAGGAATTATTGGAGCCGCTATAGGAACTACTATTACAACATGTATATTGATGATTATCATTATGTATTTTGTTATTGAAAATACCAACATATCCATCCCATGGTCAAATATTTTTATGATTATATCATCAAATATTATTTTAATGGTAGTTTCATTAATAATTCCGAAGACAATTATTGGTTCTATAATAGGATTTATCTTAGGAGGTATAATTTACCTCATTGCATTGGTAAGGTTGAAAGTATTGACAAAAAGAGATATAAACTTCTTTACATCATATTTAAACAAAATATCCTTTTTACAGAAATATACACAAAAAGTAGTTAAATATATTGAAAATAAAGATTTAATATATAAATTAGAATAAAATAATAAGAAACAAGGTGTTAAAATTGGTTAATAAGAGGATTGTAAAATTAAACAGAACAACAAAAGAAACAGATATAGAAATTGAATTAAACATAGATGGAAAAGGAAATAGTAACATAGACACGGGACTAAAATTTTTGGATCATATGTTAGATTCATTTAGTAGACATGGATTCTTTGACTTGAATATTAAGGCAAATGGAGATATTGAAGTTGATGACCATCATACAGTAGAAGATACTGCATTATTATTAGGAGAATGTTTTAAAGAAGCATTAGGTGATAAAAAAGGAATTGAACGTATGGGTTTTAGTATTGTGCCAATGGATGAATCTTTAGCACAAGTAGCCGTTGATATAAGTGGAAGAAGTTATACTGTGTTCGATGCCGAATTTAAATTTCAGAAAATAGGAGATATTAGCTCAGAAAATGTAAAACATTTCATAGAATCTTTTGCTAATACTGGTTTAATGAATATTAATATAAAAGCAGAGGGTGAAAATGATCATCATATCTGTGAAGCTATTTTTAAATCTTTAGCTCGTTCATTGAATAGTGCAACAAAAATTACTCATGACCAAATTTTAAGTACTAAAGGAAAATTATGAAAATTTTCCTTGTAACACCTTTTTTTTATTTATATGTATCGATTAATGATTGTCTAACCCATACTGATCCATCTTTAGCATGTGATGTTCTTAAAACAGTATCATTGGATTTTTCTAATTCTCTGGCTTCATCAGCAAGTTTTGCTGCGGCAGACATTAATTCATGGGATGCTGTTACTAAAGGTATGTAAATATCGGGTTCATTTATTTTAAAACAAGCTTTCATGTTCATTTCAGAAACCATTGTAGCCATATTAAATGCTGCAATTGCTTTACCCATGGCGTATGGATTTTTAAATCCTGCATTGAATACAGCTAATTCTGCATTTACTATTAGTTCAGGTAAATCTATTGGTTCTTTTTCAATGAGTTGTTCTATAATTGAATCGATAGCTTGTGTTATTAGTCTTAATGTTCCTGTGATAGATAAAACTTTTAATACGTCAGCATTAAATAAAGCCATTTCTGTAGGATCCAAAAATTCCCTTCTAGCTCCAATCATAGCATCTGCGCGTACGAGAATATAACCTAATCCTTCTTCTTTCATTTTATTTATTGCTTTTTCGCCAGGTTGATCCCCCACAATAATAACGGGTATATCCGTTTTTGATAATTCTTCTCTTGCTTTTCTAGGCTGTTTTGCATTAGGGTTAGGACTTATGAAAATAATTAGATCCGGATTATAATCAAAAATTTTTGGAAGTACTTCTTCCACTTGTTCTTGTCCCATTTTTGCTCCAGTTCCTATAGTTCTTACATCGATATCTTCACGATCAGCTCGTTCATCTAGAATTAAATCTATTATTGTTGATGTTCCGATATTTCCCACTTTTATTATTCCTATTTTAACTACCATATTTTTTTTACTTCCTTTAGTTTTCTATTGCTGATTGTGTGAAGTTATATGCAAATTCAGGTATACATGAAGTATGTGTATGAATATAACTTGCAACTGTGTTATTTTTTAGTAATCCATCATATTTTCCAGTGATTCCTACACCACGTTTCATTTTAAAAGCAAAATCTTGTTTATTAGATCCTTTGTATTCTACTTTAGAATAGTGAAATTCATGTCCATGATATTGCGTGTTTTTCTTTAATATTGGATTATCTTGTATTACTTCTGCTATTGTATAACTTAATCCTTGAACTTTTTTTGTTAAGTATGATTCGTATGGAAAAACATTTACCATTGATTCGTTGTTTATTGATTTTGATAGATACATCAATCCTCCACATTCTGCATAAATTGGATGATTATCTTCTGAGAATTTTTTTATTGATTTTAACATTGATGTATTAGATGATAATTCTTTTTTGAAGATTTCTGGGTATCCTCCACCTAAATATAATGCATCTACGTCTGGAATATTTTCATCATGTATTGGGCTGAAATATTTTAGTTCTGCATTATTTGCTTCCAATGCTTCTAAATTTTCTTTGTAATAAAAATTAAATGCTTCGTCAAATGGTATTCCTATTTTTGTTTTTTCTCTTGTTTTATTATTTGACCATATTGGTTCATAAGTATCTGAAATTGGTTGAGAATTGTCCATTATCTCTTTTAATAAATCTAAGTCAATATTGTCTTCTATTAAGTTGCCCCATTTTTCTATCAAATCTTTTATTCTTTCTTCTTCAACTGCTGGTATTAGTCCTAAATGTCTTTGTTCCATTGTTATTGATTTATCACGTATTATTCCACCTAATACTTTTGTATTAGATAATGTTTCTACTGCTTCTTTAGTTTTTAGGTAATGTTTTTGGCTTTTAACATTATTTAATATTACTCCTTGTATATTCACTTTATTGTCTAATGCTTTGAAACCTAAAGTCATTGCTGCAGCACTTCGAACTAAACTTCTGCTGTTTATTATTAATATTATGGGAGCATGTAATGCTTTTGCTATAGAAGATGTTGTTCCGACATCAGTGATTGGACTTATGCCTTCATATAGTCCTCTTACACCTTCTATTATACCATAATCTGCTTTTGATGCATTCATTCCCTGTTTGAATGATTGTCTTATTTGACCTTCAGACATGAAAAAAGAATCTAAATTTCTTGCATCAAATCCTGTTGCTATTTTATGATAAGATGGGTCTATGTAGTCTGGACCTACTTTAAATGATTGAATTTTATGTTTTTTTGATAATGCTCTCATTATTCCTGTTGAAATAGTGGTTTTTCCAACTCCACTTCCAGTTCCTGATAATACTACTCTTTTCATATAAATCCTTTAATTTTTGATTATGTGAAGTATTTATTTAATATATTATTATATTTTTAAGTTATAAGATATAATTTTTAGTAATTGAAAAGAAGAAAGTTATTATACTAAAAAACAAAAATATAACAATGTTAAAGTAAGTATAGAAATACAATAAATTTCATATAAATATATAAAGATTATATCAGGAGACAACCCCATGGTTAATGAAAGAATAGTTGCTTTATCAAATCAACTAAGAGAAGAAGGAGTACCCGTAAGTGTAAGAAGCACCGAAACAGCTTGTGACGTATGGGAATTAATGAAAAACACGACGAAAATAGAAGACATGCAAAATGCTCTAAAAAGTGTATATATAAAAGATACTCATGATGAAGAAAAATTTGATGTTATATTTGAAGAACTATTTCAAGACCCTGATGAAATAATTAAACACAAAACAAAAGAAACCTCAGACAGTGCATTTAAAGATCCTGCAATAGAACAAGAAGACATTATGGGAATGCCTGATTCACAAATAACTGATTTACCATTAGACCAGATTATTCCTCCCGAATTTGATGCAGAGAATTTACAACAAAATAAAATACATGAAAAAGATTTGTTGAAAACAGATATCAATCACCTAAACACATTTGATGAACGTATTGTAGATTTATGTAGAAAACTAGCACAAAAAATTGCGAACAACAGAGCAAGAAGAAAAAGATTACTTAAATCAAGCAACATAAATATGCCCAGAACAATACGCAAAAACTTGAAAAACGGTGGAAAATTAATAGATATTGAATATAATAAACCAAAAATTAATAAAACAAAACATATATTTTTAAATGATGTAAGCGGATCTTGTGATTGGATTAGCAATTGGTTTTTTTCAATAATATATGGTTGTCAAAAATCATTCGACAAAATAACTTGCTATGAATTTGACAATAAAATAATTGAAACAACAGATGCATTAAAAACGGAATCCTATGAACTGTCCTACGAAACAGTGACATTAAAAAAATTACAAAGAGGAATGATACATGGCCAAACAGATATGGCAAATTCTTTTAAAGAATTTCTAAACAAGGCCCATTTAAATCATAAAACTAATGTTATAATACTAACTGATTGTAGAGATTGGCAAGGAAAAAGAGAAGAAGGTATATTAGAAAGTGCTTCACTCCTTAAAGAAATAGTAACAAAAAGTTCAAAAGTCCTAATATTTAACCCAGAACCTATGAACAAATGGAACACACCAACCAGTTGTGTCAAAGATTATCAAAATGCAGGTGCTGAAGTATATGAAATAAAAGATTTAAATAACCTGGCCAGATTAATAACGAAATTATAGGAGATAACTTAATGAAATACTTTGTACGATATGGAGAAATCGGTGTAAAAAGTCCTAAAATTAGAAGAAAATTTGAAAATAAATTAATAGCCAATATTAAAACAGAATTAGACTGTGAATTTGATAATGACCAAGGAAGACTAACATTAATTACTGATGAAAATGATGAAAAAGTAAGAGATGTACTTGGAAGAGTATTCGGTATTGTATCTTATAGCCCTATTTTTGAAACCATAACAGATAAAGAAAAAATTGCTGAATTAATCAGGAAAACATTACCTCCTATGATTGATTCAGGAAAATTTAATCCAGAAAAAGATAGTTTTGCAGCAAAATGTAGGCGTGTTGGAAATCATGATTTCACAAGCCAAGAAATGGCAGCATATGCCGGTTCAATCGTGATAGACATAACAAATGCTAAGGTAAACTTATCCCATCCAGATTTTACAGTTTACGTTGAAGTACGTAATGATAAAACTTTTATTTATTATGAAAAAATTAAAGGACTTGGTGGCTTGCCTGTAGGTAGTCAAGGAAGAGTTGTATGCTTAATCTCAGGAGGAATAGATTCCCCTGTTGCTGCATGGTTAATGCTAAAAAGAGGTTGTTCACTTTCATTACTCCATTGTGACAATACACCTTATGGTTCAGGAACTGTTCCGAAAGTACTTGAAAATGCTGATAAATTAAGAAAATATTCAATGGGCGAAGATATAAAAGTATATTCAATAAAATTTGGAAACTACTTAGAACATGCACAAAAAGAGGCTCCTCCACGCATGACTTGTGTTTTATGTAAAAGTGGAATGTATCAATCCGCTGAAAAATTGGCCAAAAAAGAAGGTGCTAATGCAATTGTTGACGGTAGTAGTATAGGTCAGGTAGCATCACAAACATTAAATAATATTGAAGCGACAAGATATCATTGTAAAATGCCAATTTTTAGTCCATTAATCGCTTATGATAAAATTGAAATTGAAAGTATAGCTAAAAGAATTGGAACATATGAAACTTCCATTATACCTGATGGTGGATGTACTGCTGTTCCAAGATATCCTGAAACACATGCTGATTTAGATTTAGTGAAAAAAATTATTGAAGAAATAGATCAAAAATCAGCACTGGCCGAAGTAGCCAAAACAATATCAAGAATAGATCTTTAATCTATTCAACATTTTTTTCACAAAAAAATGATTCCTATGAAAGATGAAATATTGAAAAATAAAGAAAAAATTCATACAACAGAACTTGGCATTAAACGGGTGAAGAAAAACCTTCTTTTAAAAACAGATGATGTTGTAATGTATTGTATTAAATTAATAGAAAATGAAAATAGTGTTGTTGTAAAAAAAGGAAAAAATTATTATATTAACTATGATAATATTGAAATTACTCTTAATGCTTCAAGTTTTACTATTATCACAGCCCATATTAAAAGTTAATTATAATTTATTCGCCAAATATTGGCCCAGTCTTCTAGATAATGCTAATATAGTATATATTGGTGGTAGACCTGGGGCTTCAGGTAGTACTGAACCATCTCCCACGTATAAGTTTTCTATTTCTGTTTCTAAATTACTGTCTACGATTTCACCGATACGTGCTGAAGCAATTAAATGTGCTCCTCTTACATGAGTTGAGGACAAACTTTCAATATCTGCCCCTGCTTTTACCAGTATATTCCCTGCAATTGCGGCTCCTCTTGCGAGTAATGATGCATCTTCAAAGTCTATTCCTTTAACAACTTCATTCATATAAACATGACCCCTTAAATTATCTGGAACTTTAATCATGAAACTGATTATATCATCAGAAGTTGCATCAGGATGTGTTTCTTGGATTTTTGGTAATAAGAATTGACTTGTGTGTGATGCAATTACTATATGTGGTAATTTAATAAACTTATTCATTTGAATTTCATGATCTTGATTTGCACCTTTCAAGTATCCTCCTACTGTTATGAAAGGATCTACTGAGAATGTTTCTCCTGCTTTGATTCCTGCTGTTCTTAATAATTTTGGTGTTATCATACCTCCTGCAGCTAAAACCACTACATCTGCCATGAAAGTATTGCCTTTATTTGTTTTTACACCTTTTATTTTATTTTCTTCAATTATTAAACCAGTAACTCCTTCGTTAGTTATTAAGTTTACACCATTTTCTTGAGCTATTTTCAAATCTTCAATACTGCTCCATTTTGCTCCATTTGGACAGCCCCATGCACATTTACCACATTGTGTGCATTTATTAGGATTAATACCTTTTGGCATGTCTTGCATGTCCAAGCCTAATTCTGCTGCTGCATCTTTAAGTAGTTTATTTATTTTACCCTCATGAGATTTTGGCATTGTTTGTATTCCAATTTCTGTTTTAAGTTGTTCTAATTGAGGAGTTATATCTATATCATATTCTTTTAATTCTTCTACTAATGTTGGTACAAAGTTTCCTGCAATTACTAATGATGATCCTCCAACCAGATCTGTTTTAATTAACTCCATTTCATTTTTATCCCATACATCATAATATTTATATGCATCTTTTACTTCTGATAATGGGCCTTTTTCTATTATAGTAATGGTTACATTTGGATTTTTTGATAGTTCTCTTGCTACACTTAATCCTCCAGTTCCACCACCTACTATTATTACTTTTTTCATATATTACTCCTCGTATTTTCTTCTATTTTTAGCTTTTTGAATAGGTGATAATTCATCTAATCTTTTTCTGGTATGATATTTGACTTCTTTATTATTTGTTTCAATATTTTCTTCAAAATCTTTATTATAATTAAATGAATGTTTATTTTCATCTTTTTTAGTGTTGTTATTACCAACATATTGTTTGAATAATTGACTTAGATATTTTCCAATAATTGCAGAAATGAAGCATATTACAGCTGCAATTATCACAGGTATTAATAATCCCATGAATAAATTAAATATTACTTCTACAAAGCTAACCTTTATTGGAATATCAATTTTTGGCATGTAATTTATTAAGAATAAACCAGAAGGATAACTTAACATGTAGCTTATGATTGCATACAGTGCTCCTGAAATAACTGCACTTCTTTTATCTTCTGTTATAAATGGTATTATTATTCCCAATGCTACTAGAATGAACAAGTAACTTATTCCTATTCTTGTTAAAATTAATGCTAGGAAAGCTGCTACAATTATTGTCAAACTTTTTAAAATATTTTTCAAAGTTAAACACCTACATATATTATATGACATAACATTGCTATATTTTATAATAATATATATTTAACATAATTTATTAAATCTTTTATTTACAAATGTATTATTAGGAATTTAATAAGAAGTGATTATAATTAAATTTAAAAGTCATGAAAATCCAGATAATGAAGAAGCATTTGAAATAATACAGGAAGGTTTTGATAAAAAGGCCATGTTAATTATTTTATCAAAATGTCATGTTGAATATGAAGGTAGAGCCAGAAGTATTCTTGAAAGTGGAGACAGATTAATATTAATAAAAAAAGATGGAACTTTTGCAATTCATCAGGAACTTAATTTGGATCCAGTGAATTGGCAAGCACCTGGTTGTAAAAATAAGGTCTCATTAACTGATGAAGGGGTTATACTAACCAGTAAAAAAATTAAACCTAACGAAGAAATTAAGGTATTTTTAGATGAAATTTATAATGTAACTTATTATAATTGTGTAGATACTAAAGATCTTGAAATCAGAGGATATGAAAAACATATGGTTGATTTAGCATGGGAAAAACCCGAACTTATAGAAAAAGGATTTAGACCAACAAGACGAGAATATCAGACAGAAAATGGATTCATAGATTTGATGGGCACTGATTCTAAAGAACAATTAATGATACTTGAATTTAAAAGTAGAAAAGCCGGGATAAATGCCGTAAAACAATTAAAAAGATATGTTGATTGCTTCAAAGACAACAAAGATTTCGTTAGAGGAATAATTGTAGCTCCAGATATAACTACAAATGCATTAGAAGAATTAGAATCATTACAAATGGAATTTATTCCTATGGAAGCACCTTTAACACTTATTAAAGAAGACGTGTCAACATTGGATTCCTTTTTCTAAAAAAAAGAATATGAATTACATTAAAAATTCATAATCATCCCCATTTATACTTAAAAGTATTGCATCAACTATACAAGCCGTATTCCAACCAACAACTTTTGTTGCAACATCCCTTAATTCTGTAGGAATTTCTTCAGCACCATACGGCCTAATTATAATTATTGCTTTTTTAAATGCTTGAGCATAACGTATGTGCTCTTTAATTAAATTTCTATCATCATCCCACAATCCAGACAATACTATTAAAGCATCACAATCAGCAATAGCTTCAGCATATTTATTTTCAGAAATATCTGTAATATCCTCCCAACTAAATGCTTCTGTAGCTGATTCTAAGCGTGATATGAAAGTATTATAATCATCACATTCTTTTGGATAAGATATAAATAATTTCCAATCATTTTTTTCATTTTCAGGAAATAAATCTAACATATTATTACACCCATTATATAGTTGCATGACGTTCTATTTCTATTTCTTCACCACTATTTTCATCATATACAGTGAAGCAATCTTTTGGACAAATACTTGCAGGTGTTTCTATTTCATATAATGATTTTACTAATCCTTCTACGATTCCATCTTCAATGAAACCACCCTGCATATTAACTAGATTAGTTTCGTCCAAAAATAGTAATTGTGATGTTTTAGTACATGCTCCACAACCTTTACAATTATTTCTATCTATTTCAACTTCATACATTTTTTCACCTATTACTAGGTAATATGTATAACCTTTTAATTATAGATTATTATATAATTATTTAAGTTAGTTGATTAGTATGGATGAATTTAAAATTGCTTGTTGTCAGATGAATGTTATTAACGATAAAAAATCAAACATAACACATGCTAAAGAATTAATTGAAGAAGCATCATCAAATGGAGTAGAATTAGTAACTTTACCTGAGATGTTCAATACACCCTATGATAATAATAAATTTATTGAAAATGCTGAAGAAGAAGAAAATAGTTACACATTAAATAAAATGTGCGATATTGCCCAAGATAATAATATTCTTTTACAGGCGGGTTCTATTCCTGAACTTGAAGATGATAAAATTTATAATACGGCATACCTTATTGATAATAGAGGAAAAATTATTGCTAAACATAGGAAAGTACATTTATTTGATATTGATACGCCTACAATGAAATTTACAGAATCGGACACATTATCTGCAGGGAATACTATTACTACTGTTAAAACTCATCTTGCCACTATTTCATTAGCAATTTGTTATGATATACGTTTTAATGAATTTTGGACGATTATGAATCAACATGAGACAGACATAGTATTATTACCTGGTGCTTTTAATAAAACTACTGGTCCTCTTCATTGGGAAACTCTTATTAGAGCAAGAGCAATTGATAATCAGTCATTTGTTGTTGCAACTTCACCCAGTCAAATCAACAATGAGTATTATGTAGCTTGGGGTCATTCAATGATTGTTGATGCTTGGGGACGTATAATATCAAAAGCTGAAGAAAAAGAAGAAATTATTTATGGTAATTTAGATCCAGAATCTATTAATACTGTTCGTGAGCAGATTCCTATCCTTAAAAATAAAAGAAATGATCTTTATGAAACAATATATAAAAAAGAATTATGAGAAAAGATATGCTATTTTTTAGCTTTTTTTAATTCTGCTTCTATTTTTTTAATTGATTTATTGGCAACTTTTTTAAATTCTTTATCACCAGTTGCTGCACGTCTGGCTTTTTTAATTGGATCAATTGCTTTTTCTTCTTTGATATCTCCTAATGCTTTAGCTGCTGAAGTTCTCACACCCCAATCATCATCAGTTAATAATTCGATTATTGGATCTACTGCACTTTTAACTTCCATTTCACCAAGAGCTTTAGCTGCAAACTTTCTTATAGCAAATTCTTCTGAATTTAAAGCGTTGATAAGTTCTTCTGCTACTGTATCATCACCTATATCTTTTAATGCTAATATAACATATTTCTGAACTAAAGGATTATCTGAATTTAGAGCAGTGATTAATGGTTTTATTGCATCAGTCCCTATTTCTGCTAATGATTTTGCTGCTTGAAATCTTACATGAGGATTTTTATCCGTGAAAGTGTCTATTAATAAGGATATTCCTTCTTCAGGATATTCAGTTAAGTCTTTACATGCTTCCTGTCTTACTTCATGATTTTCATTAGCAAGATTTTCTTTAATCGTATTTATATCTGTCATAATAACTAATTCCGTATATACATGTTTATGAATTTATGATTATATATCTATAACAAAATGTTTATAATATTATTTGTTTAACAATTTTACTAAGAAAAAAAAATTTAACGGTTAAAGAACATATTATTATTATGAATTCACCTAATATCTATGGAACTGAAATAATAGGTAACTCTTTAAAAATAGGTAATACCATTATAATATCTGATTTACATTTGGGCTATGAAACTTCTTTGAATAATCAGGGATTGATGATTCCTCAGCATCAATATGAAAAATTAGTGGAAGCCATCGAATTCATTCATGAACAATCTAATGCAGATACTATTATTTTAAATGGCGATATTAAACATAACTTTGGAAGCATTAGTAAACAGGAATGGAAGGAAGTTTTAGATTTTATTGACTATTTATCCGATATTTTTATAGATATAAAGGTGATTAAAGGAAATCATGATAATTTTACTCAGTATATCTTGAATAAGAGGGATTTATCTTTAGATGAATTCATTATCATTGATAATTATATGATTACCCATGGACATAAAATACCTGATATAATACCAGAAGATGTGGATACTATTATAATTGGTCATGAACATCCGTGTATTGGTGTTCGAAGTCAGGAACGTGTTGAAAAAGTTAAAGCGTTTCTTAAAGGAAAATGGAAGAATTATAATCTAATAGTTTTACCATCTTTTACAACAATTACTCATGGATCTGATGTTTTGCATGAAAAAACTATTTCACCATTCATTAAAGATGTATTAGATTTTGAAGTTTTTGCTGTTGAAAAAGGTGAAGTTTATCCTTTTGGATTAATTAAAGATATTTTGGAAGTTGAACAAGAATTAAATAATTATTGAGTTGATAATTTTGCCTGTTGAATATAATGATGAGCATATCCATAATTTGTTGCATCCCTATGTTAGTAAATGGTTTAAAAGTAGGTTTGAAACGTTCACGGATGCTCAAAGACAATCTATTCCCCATATTAATGCAGGAAAAAATATTTTAATTTTATCTCCAACTGGTTCTGGTAAAACTTTAACTGCGTTTTTAGCTATTTTATCTGGGTTAACTAGTCTTAGTGAGAGGAATATGCTTGAAGAAAAGGTTTACTGTATTTATATTTCGCCTCTTAAAGCATTGGATAATGATATTTTTAAAAATTTAGAGGAACCTATTGAGGGGATTAATAAGATAGCTGGGCATGATGTTGGTATTAGGCAGGCTGTTCGTACTGGAGACACTACTCAATATCAGCGTTCTAAAATGTTAAAACATCCTCCTCATATTTTAATTACTACTCCTGAAACTTTGTCAATTCTTTTGGTTGCTCCGAAGTTTCGGGAAAAATTGAAAAGTGTTCGTTATGTTATTATTGATGAAATACATTCTTTAGCTGAGAACAAGAGAGGTTCTCATTTAAGTCTTAGTTTAGAGCGTTTAGATATGTTAACGGGTGGTTTCACTAGAATAGGATTAAGTGCTACGGTTAGTCCTCCTCAGAAAATTGCTAATTTTTTATCAGGATATTCTTGGGGAAAAGCTCGAGATTGTGAAATAATTAATGTTAATTATCTTAAACAATTGGATATGAAAGTTATGTGTCCGGTTGATAATATTATTGAAACTGATCAGGATACATTGAATAATGAACTTTATAATTTGTTACATAGGTTGATTCAAGAACATAAAACTACATTAATTTTTACAAATACGCGTAGTGGAGCTGAAAGTGTTTCTTATAAATTAACTCAACATTTTCCTAAGTATTATAATTCTGATAATGTTATGGCTCATCATTCATCATTATCGAAGGAAGTTAGGCTTGAAACTGAGAATGAACTTAAGGCAGGAAATTTGAAGGTTGTTGTTAGTAGTACTTCTCTTGAATTAGGTATTGATATTGGTTATATTGATTTAGTGATTCTTATTAGCTCACCTAAGTCTGTTTCCCGTGCTCTTCAAAGGATTGGTCGTAGTGGGCACCGTTTACATGAAAAATCTAAGGGAAAGATGGTTGTTGTTAATCGAGATGATCTTGTTGAATGTAGTTTAATACTTAAAAATGCTAAAGAGGGTAAGATTGATCGTATTAATATTCCATCTAATTGTTTGGATGTTCTTGCTCAGCATATTTATGGAATTGCGATTGAAGGAAGACAGAACATTAAACATGTTTATCATGTTGTTAAACAAGCTATGCCGTATCATGATTTAAGTTGGGAGGAATATGAACAGGTTTTACGTTATCTTGCCGGAGAATATTCTCAGTTAGAACAACGTTATGTTTATGCTAAGATTTGGTTAGATTGGGATAATAATACATTTGGTAAAAGAGGTAAATTAGCTCGTGTTCTTTATTCTACTAATGTTGGTACTATTGCAGATAGGAGTCATGCAAAAGTTAAGTGTAATGGTCAGATTATTGGAAGTATTGATGGAGATTTTATGGAACGACTACATAAGGGTGATACTTTTGTGTTGGGTGGTCGTGTTTACCAGTTCAAGTATGCTAGGGGGATGACTGTTACTGTTGTTCCTAGTGGCAGTACTCCTACGATTCCATCATGGGTTTCAGAACAACTGCCTTTGTCATATGATATTGGAATTTCTATTCAGAATTTTAGGGCTATTATGGAGTGGAAACTTTCTACGAATGTTTCAGAAGAGGATATTATCCAATATATTAAGGATTATTTGTATGTAGATGATAATTCTGCAACTTCGATTTATTATTATTTTGTTGAACAATATTTGTATAGTGAAATTCCATCAAAAAACAAGTTATTAATTGAATATTATACTGGATTTGGTGGTAGGAAATTTGTTGTTTTCCATTCTTTATATGGAAGGCGTGTGAATGATGCTTTAAGTCGTGCAGTTGCATATGTTATTGCTCAACGTTATCATCATGATGTTATGATTAGTATTGATGATAATGGTTTTTATTTAAGTAGTGATTCTAAAATTGGTGGTGCAGAAGCGTTTGAAGAACTGAATTGTGAGAATTTGAGGGATATTTTGATTAAAGCTATTGATAGAACAGAAACTTTAGCTAGTCGTTTTAGGGATTGTGCAAATAGGTCTTTGATGATTTTACGCCGTTATAAGGGTAGGGAGAAAAGTGTTGGTAGACAGCAGGTTACTAGTAAAATTTTGTTAAATTTTGTGAAGGAAGTTGATGAACATTTTGCTATTTTAGATGAAGCTCGTCGAGAGGTTATTGAGGATTATATGGATATTGAACATGCTTTGGAAGTTTTAAAATCGATTGAAGAGAAAAAAACCGTGATTAAAACAATAAATACCACAATTCCTACTCCTTTCGCATTTAATCTTGTTTCTAGAGGTTATCTTGATGTGTTAAAATATGAGGAAAGAGCCGAATTTATTAGAAGAATGCATGAAGCCATTATTCAAAAAATCAATGAAAATAGAAGAAATATATAAAAATAGTTGAATATAAACATTAGTTACTGAATTTTAACAAATGATAACAAATTTATATTAAAAAAGAACAAATAATAACAATAATCAACACACAGATATTTTTAATATAAATAACTAACATAGTAATAAATAAGGTTTATGATGAAACAATAAATAAACAGGGAGGAAAAACCATATGGCAGAAAAAAAATTATATCCTTCAGAAGAGATACATGTAAAAGAAGAATTTTCATCATACGTAACATTTGAAAATATAAGCGGTGGCCACAAAACACGCATAAAAATTCCCAATAAATGTGATATAAATTTAACTGTTTATGATTTAATCCCTGGAATTTCAGTAATTGTTGAACATTCAAATTTAATAGACATATTTAGAAGTAACAATGACATATTATACTATGAACATCCTGAAAACTCTTTATTATTAAATTATGTGGCTCAAGGACAATGTCAATACGAATTAGAACCAGATAAATACCTATTCATTAAAGAAAAATATATTAATGTTTATATAAAGGAATTAAACCCACATTCTTTCAGTTACATAGGTGACGTAACATTATACCATATAATAATAAACAAAAAGCAATTTAAAGAATTTGCAGGACATAATAAAGAATTCAATGAAATAATACGTGAATTATTTGAATCCGCAAAAAAAGAAAATTGTACAATATTCAAAGCTCCCAACAGAATAACTGAAATTATTGAAGAATTCAGTAAATTTGAGATTAAAAAAGAAAAAACTGCAAAATTATTCTTTGAATTAAAAGCATTGGAATGCTTATTAGTACTCTATGAAAATGGTGTTAAAGATGAAAAGAATGTTCAACGCACATATTCCGATGCTACAATACGAGTAGTTCGTAATATAAAAAATTCTTTATCACGAAATATAGCCAGTTATGTTTCATTAGACAGTTTATCCATGAGTTACGGTATTAATTTAACCACATTAAAAAATTGCTTTAAAGACATGTATGGTAAACCATTATACACATGGTATAAAGAATACAAATTCTACAGAGCTAGAGAACTAATAAAAAATACAGATTATCCAATATCAAAGATAGCTAATATGATTGGCTACAAAAGTAGCAGTAAATTCACCAAAGCATTCAAGAAAGAAGTGGGAGTACTGCCTTCCAGTTATCGTAAAAACAAAAAATAATCTCCAAAATTCATCCTTTTTTTAATTAATGTTTAAAGATTTACAATAACAGTAATAAAAGAGTAAATATATAATATAATATAGTAAAATTTAGTAACATAATCAGGAGATATAATGAATTACTTATTAACAATAATTATTTTAATTTACATTGCAATGATGGTTCTGGTTGGTTATGTTGCTTGGAAACGTACAAGTAGTAATGAAGATTATTTAGTTGCCGGACGTAAAACTAGTTCATTTATAATGGCACTTAGTTACGGAGCAACATTCATCAGTACTGCGGCAATTGTAGGTTTTGGAGGTTTAGCTGGTACAAATGGTTTAGGTATCCTATGGTTAGTATTTTTAAATATTGCTGTAGGAATATTCATAGCATTCGTATTCTTTGGTAAACCAACACGAGCAATAGGCAAATATTTAAATGCATTAACATTTCCAGAATTCTTATCAAGAAGATTTAACAGTAAATTCATACAATACTTTAGTGGATTACTAATCTTTTGTGCAATGCCAGTATATGCAGCAAGTGTATTAATCGGAGCTGCAAGATTTTTAGAAACAACATTGAGCGTCGAATTTCAGATTGCAATCATAATATTAGCAATAATCATCGGATTTTATGTAATATTTGGTGGATTAAAGGGTGTTATGTACACGGACGCATTACAAGGAGTAATAATGTTCTTTGGAATGCTTGTTTTACTAATAAGTATCTACTGGATACTTGGAGGTATAACAGAAGCACATACTGCATTAGCCAATATGGCTCCATTATTCCCAGAAACTGCTAAAGCTACAGGTGCAACAGGTTGGACAACATTTCCAAAGGTAGGAAGTGTGTTCTGGTGGAACTTAGTAACTTCCATCATAATGGGTGTAGGAATTGGAGCAATAGCACAGCCCCAATTAGCAGTAAGATTTATGACTGTAAACAGTAACCGTGAATTAAATAGAGCAGTATTAATTGGAGGAATATTCATTTTCGTTGCAACATTCTCTGCATATGTTGTAGGATCATTATCCAATGTTTACTTCTACCAAACTACTGGACAAATAGCAGTACAAGCAGCTGGAGGAAATGTAGATAAGATCATACCTACATTCATTAGTTCAGCAATGCCTGAATGGTTCACATACGTATTCACATTAACATTATTATGTGCAGCAATGAGTACATTAAGTACACAATTCCATTCACAAGGTTCTGCTATAGGACACGACTTATATGCTGCTAGACATAATGATAAAAAAGATAACATTAGTGTCACACGTATAGGTATACTTATAGGTATTATTTTAGCTGTAGTTCTTGCATTCATATTACCTGGAGGAGTAGTTGCACAGGGAACAACAATATTCTTTGGAATATGTGCAGCAGCATTCATGCCAGTTTATATATGTGCATTATTCTGGAAACGTACCACAAGGCAAGGTGCAATTGCAGGTATTCTAAGTGGAACAATAGTAAGTTTATTCTGTTTACTATTCACACACCAAAAAGAAGCCGCCGGAATAGGATTATGCAAACTTTTAACTGGACAAACAGTCCTATTCACAGCAATGCCATGGCCATATGTAGATCCTATGGTAATTGCATTACCAATTTCATTTATAGTGACAATTGTTGTAACATTACTTACACAGAATACTAAAGAAGAACAAGAAGAAATTGAAAAAATGTTCGATGCTAAAAATGTTTCAGGTGATGCACAATGATTGAAATATTAGGACTTAGTGATCCATGGATCCTTGGAGGATATCTGGGTTGTGTAGCAATTACAATAATTTGTGTAATCTACGGAGCAATTAATTGGAATAAGGAATAATTATTCCCCATCAAACCCCCTTTTTTAATATTAAAAACTAATTTTTTTAAATCTTAAAAAACAAATATATAACTAGTGAAAATATGTTATATGCAATAATAGATATTGGTTCAAGTATTATTAAATATAAAATATATGAATATGACAGTAATACAATAGAACCTGTAATAATACATGATAAAACAACAGGGCTAATTTCTTACAGAAAAAATAATAAACTAACTCCTGAAGGAATTGAAGTTTTACTAGATACATTAAAAGAGTTTAAAAAATATTCTGATAAATTACATGTCAATAAATCATATTATGTTGCAACTGCTAGTCTAAGAAACATAACAAATAGTCAAGAAGTTATAGACATTGTTAAACGCGAATTAAACATAGATATTAATATTTTAAGTGGCGAAGAAGAAGCAGAACAAAGTTTTAAATCTATAAGATGGATTGAATTAGTATCAAATGATGGAATTCTTGTAGATATGGGTGGAGGAAGCAGTGAAATAACAATTTTTAAAAATAAGACCGAAATAATAGAACAAAAAAGTATACCTATAGGTGTACTGACCATTTTTAATGAATATGTTAGTTTATTATATCCTACCAAAAAAGAACAGAAAATTATAATAGAAGAAATAATTAAAAGGATAAATTCGTTAGATATACCAGAATATTCTGAAGAATACTTGTATGGTATTGGAAAAACTTGTGTAACAATAAAAAAATTATTAGAACATTTAAAAGTTAAAAATGATAAAGGTAATGTTTTAACAATAGAACAAGTAGATCAAGTACTTAGAAAATTGTCATCCAATACTAAAGAAAATTTTAAACCAGCTTTACTTGTAGATTCTGAAAGAGTTCATACAGTTATACCTAGTTTATTAATTATAAAAGCATTAGCTATACGTTTTAATATTAAAAAAATATGTGTATGTGATGTTACATTACAAGATGGAATAATTTTTGATGTAATAGAAAACAAATAATAACATTCAAAAACAGAGTATATAATAATAGAATTTTTAGGGAGAAATAAATATGCCTTTAATAACTGTTGAAGCATCAAAAAAATTAAGCAAAGAAACAAAGAAAACAATGATTGAAGATGCATCAAAAGTAGTTGCTGAAGAATTTGGAGTACCCATACAGGCAATTACTATGATGATTTATGAAAATAGTCCTGAAAATATAGGAGTGGGTGGAAAACCTGTATCAAAAGAATAGGAGGAAATATAATGCCAGTTGTAACAATAGATGGGCCAGCAAATGCTACTAAAGAAGCAAAAAAAGCAATAATAGAAAAAGTATCAAAAATTGTTGCTGATGCATATGAAATGCCAATAGAATCAATAACAGTACTTATAAGAGGAAATCAACCGGATAATATAGGTGTTGGAGGAGAACAATTATCTTCAAAACATTAGGTGATTAAATGGCTGTAACGATAGATGAAAATATATGTAATGGAGTAAACGAATGTCTTGAGAATGGAATATGTATTCAAAGTTGTCCAACAAATGCAATAGATAATAAAGAAGGAAGACCCTCTGTTAAATATTTCTCATGCGTAGATTGTGGAATATGTGTAGATAAATGTCCTAACAAAGCAATTATAGCAGCAAGAAGAAGTTAAACATTATATTTATAAAAGAAATGAGTTAAATAATCTCCCATCCCCACCCACCAATTACTAATTTTATTGATTTAAATAGAGTTGAAAAATTTGAATATAACAATTTTAACCGGAAGTTATAATTTAAATGGTACGTCAAATACATTAGTTGATGAATTTATTAAAGGAGCTCAAGAAAAAGGACATAATATTAAACGTTTTGATACCGCTCATCTTAATATTAATGCATGCACTGGTTGTAATCATTGCGGAATGGATGGTGACTGTATTTTTAATGATGATATGACAGAAATATTAAATTCAATAGAAGATAGTGATGTACTTGTCTTTGCAACACCTGTTTATTATTTTGCAATGACTGCCCCTCTTAAAGCTACACTAGATAGATTCTATTCAAGAACTATGAGAATTAGCTCAAAAAGATTAAAAACCATACTAATCACAACCTGTTGGAATAGTGATGACAGCACAGTTAATCCTGTTAAAGGGCATTATGAGAAAATGGTTGATTATATGCATTATGATAATTTAGGTATGATTCTAGGTAAAGGTTGTGGAACTGTTAATATGATGCCTAAATATTATTATGAAGAAGCCTTTAATTTAGGAAAAAACATATGAAATAAGTTTCATTAAATAATTAATAATTCAGATTAAAAAATTATTAAAAAAAAGTATGATTATAATATTAATCGCAGATTAAACAAAGACAACTCCCTTTTGTAATGTGCGTATTATTGATTAACTACTTAAACATTTTATAATAAATACAATATTAAAAGTATAATTAATTTAAAAAAATAGTATAATCTGAAAAAATATTTATATTACTATTAGAAGGAAATAATATGAAAACAGAACTAAATATTACAGAAAAATGGGATAAAGTTTTTCCGCAAAATGAAAATGTAAATCATGAAAAAATAACATTCACCAACCGTTATGGTATCACACTTGTAGCTGATAAATTTGAACCAAAAGAACATGAAGGTAAACTTCCAGCTATTGCAATAAGTGGGCCATTTGGAGCTGTAAAAGAACAAAGTTCCGGATTATATGCACAAATACTTGCAGAAAAAGGTTTCTTAACAATAGCATTTGATCCCTCATTTACTGGTGAAAGTGGAGGAAATCCTCGTTATATGGCTTCCCCTGATATTAACACCGAAGATTTCCAGGCAGCAGTAGATTATTTATCCAATGACGATAATGTAGATTCTGAAAGAATAGGAATTTTAGGAATATGCGGATGGGGAGGAATGGCATTAAATGCTGCATGCATAGATACAAGAATTAAAGCAACAGTAACTAGTACAATGTATAATATGAGTAGAATAAATGCGAATGGATACTTTGATGAGGGAGATAATGCTGATACAAGATATGAAGCAAAAGTAGCTTTAAATAATCAAAGAACTGAAGATTTTAAAAATGGGGAATATATACGAGCAGGTGGCGTTATAGATCCCGTTCCTGAGGATGCTCCACAATTTGTTAAAGATTATCATACATATTATAAAACAGAACGAGGATATCATCCAAGAAGTTTAAACAGTAATGAAGGATGGAATGTTATAGGAACAATGTCCTTTATGAACCAGCCCATTATAAATTATAGTGATGAAATAAAATCAGCTGTTCTTATGATACATGGAGAAAAAGCACATTCATGTTATTTCTCTAAAGATGAATATGATAAACTTCAAGGAGATAATAAAGAATTATTGATTATACCTGATGCAGTACATATTGATTTATATGATAATTTAGAGGTAATACCTTTTGATAAAATAACTGAATTCTATAATAAATATTTATAAAGTGACATAACCATCACATTTTCTTAATTAACCCCTTATTTTTTTACATGATGACATTTTTTTAAAGTAGAATAAAAATACAGTTATTTAAATTCTTATTTAATGTAATGTCTAAGGAATTTAATTTAATTCATTTAGGGGTCTAGAAAAGTAATATATTTTTACGACCTATAAACGCTTATTTTTTAGTATTAAACATTTAATTAATCTTGGTTAAAAATAATACATTTGGTTTTTACTTGGATTTTTATGAAAGGTTTTTATTATCGAAATATTTAAATAAAACCTTTAATAAACATATTATTAGTGAAGAAAAATGTTATTAGGTTTAAATTTCGATAATTCCAACCCATATACTAGTTTGTTAGAAGAAATATTTAATATTATTGATTCTAGAAGAATCCAACAAATAATAGCTTCAAATGGTATAAAACCATTGAATAAGTTTAATTTTACTTTAAAAGTTATATTTATTAGTCAATTTTTTAATTTAAAGGTTTCATACATCATTGATGAGATAAATAGGAAACCAGAAGTTAAATCTTTTTTTAATGTTAAAACTGTGTTATCAGTTTCTCAGGTTACAGAACTGATTGGACGTTTTTCTGCCCAAACAATAGAAAAAACTATCAATACAATACTCAGATATCTTAATAGAAATAATAGAGTTCAATCACATACTTATTTACTTGATGCAACTCCATTGGATGTTGATTATAATTTTGATAGTAAGAAGATTTCCAAGAAAAATCTTGAAAATAAAGATCCAAAATGGGGTCATGGAACAAGTATTGGCTTCTATATAGGCTTTAAAGGAACTTTTGTACTGGATTACAATACTATGATGCCTGTTTTATTCATAATACACCCAGGTTCACCCCACGACAGTCAAATATTCCCAGAAATACTAGAACAAATGAAAAAACACCACTTATTACACCACAATGATAAAATACTAGCTGATAGAGGATATTATAGTTATGAAAACTATGAAATAGGCTTAAAAAAATACCACATACAACCATTAATCCTCACTAAATCTAATTTCAACATAGAAAAACTAAACAACGCATTAACCTGTCCATTAGAATATTTCAGACAAAACAAAAAAGATAAAGAAAATAAAAGTAAATTCATAAAATTAGCAAACTCATTTTGTAAAAACATAATCAAAAGAAAAAGAATTAAATATGTAAGAAGCCATATCGAAGACTTTTTTAAATTCCTTAAAGAAGGACTAAATTTAAAACATTTCCACAAATATACAACAGAATCTGTTAAAAAAACAACATTACTAACTGTATTATTAGCATCCTTAATAATTAATCAAGGATACACAACAAAAACAGACTTACAAATGCTTTCTGAAGGACGAATAATCTAGACCCCTAAATTCATTATTTAATTGATTATTTTTTAAGATTTATTTTTATTACATTACCACTTTACAATTTCTATGGTATACTAAAATCATTATTAAAAAATATTTTGGAAGTTTTTAATTTTCCAGTAGAATTTTATTATTAAAAAATAATAAAAAATATATTAAATTAACTTTAAAAATAAGTATATACAAAAAGCTAAATATTATTTTTTTAGATATATCAAAATTTTTGAAATGATAATGATGGAACGAATTATATACGCTGATTATTTAAGAGTAATTGGGATAATATGTGTTATTGGAATTCACTTATCTTTATCCTATGTAAATTTCCACCACGCTTTTACAAACATGTGGTTTCAAGGAATACTTTCTTCTGCAATAACAAGAGCTGGAGTATTATTATTCATAATGGTATCAGGAATGCTGCTGCTAGATAGAGAAGAACCATTAAGTAAAGTACCTCAACGATTAAAACGAGTACTGATACCCTTTTATTTCTGGTTATTTTACTATTTTATGAAAGATGTGTTACTTGATCACCAATTAGTTAATGTGAATTCAACAAACACATTTTTTATAGAATTAATTAATGTATTATCTGATCCTACGAAGATATCTATAGAATTTTGGTATATTTATATGATTGTGGCCTTTTATTTAATGTTACCATTATTATATCAGATGATAAAACATGTTTCAGAAAAAGAAATAGAATATTTCCTAGTTATATGGTTTATAGTATTATTATTAAATTTCTTCAAACATAAAATATACATCTTAAATTATATGAATTTATTCACAGGACCTCTGGGTTACTTCATACTAGGATACTATTTGCATAAAAAAGATTCGAAGTATACTAAAAGTAAAAAATTTGGATTAACCCTATTCCTATTAGGAATATTGATACTGATATTAAGTTTTTATATTCCTGCTTTAATAGCCGGCCAAACAGATACTAGTTATATCTTAGTAGGGAATATAGAACCAGGTTCATGTTTAAAAATGATGGGATTATTCATAATATTTAAAAATATAAATTTTAAAAAAGTATTTGGCAAATATTCTGATAAAATTAATTCATATATACTTAAATTTGCAGGATATACTTATGGAATATATTTAATAGTTAACATACCTTTAGATTTTATAAAAGACCATGGCTGGTTTAACTTAGAAATTAGCCCTTTTATCAACATTCCCCTATTAATAACTATTTCAATAATTATTTCGATAATAATATTATATGTGATGAATAAAATACCAATATTAAAGAAAGTTACTGGTATGAAAAATTAAACTATCACCCCCACCCCAACACACCATTCTTTTCTATCAAAGAACAATATTACAGTAAATAATTAATATGTTAATATATTAAAATTCACATAAAGAATAATATGAAAAGAATTTTTAAATTTATTGAAAACAACTTTTTTGTAATTGTAATACTTTTTGTAGCCATCACTTTATTATATCCAAATATCTTCTCATGGGTATTAGGTAAAGTTCATGGAATAAATATAATGAACTTACTTTTAAGTATTATACTATTTGGTATGGGTACAACCCTAAAATTTGAAAATTTCACAGAAGTTTTCAAAAAACCAAAAGAGATAGGAGTCGGATTAATAGCACAGTATATGATAATGCCCCTATTAGCGTTGACACTTGCTTACATATTTAAATTAGATACTGCTTTAACTGCAGGATTAATCCTTGTAGGCACAGTACCTGGTGGAACAGCATCTGATGTTATCACATTTCTTGCTAAAGGAGACTTAGCATTAAGTGTGTCTTTAACAGCAATATCAACTGTAATATCCCCATTATTAACACCTTTAATCACAGTGCTACTAATCGGAAATCACATACATTTTAATCCAATTGAGATGTTCATTTCAATAGTTCAAATTGTACTCATCCCTATAATCTTAGGTTTACTGGTTAATTACAAATTCCCAGACTTTACTGAAAATTTAAAAGATTATTTGCCTGCAGTATCTTCAATTGTGATATGTTTAATAATTGGAGGAGTTTTGGGTGCGAATATTAACTCAATTTATACTGCTTCATGGATAATATTAGTAGTTATCATATTACAATATTTTATAGGTGTAGCATTGGGTTTTGTTGTGGGTTATTTATCAGGAATGAAAATGAAACAAATTACAACTGTTGCAATTGAATTAGGATTCCAAAATTCTGGTTTATCAACAAGTCTGGCAAAAACACATTTTCCTAATTACCCTATTGCAACCGTTCCTGGTGCTTTATATTCTGTTTGGCAAAATCTTGCAGGATCAATACTTGCATACTTATTCAGGAAATATTTGAATAAAGAAGAATAAAATTAAATATCCCCCAATACTTTTTTTAATGAAATGAAAAAAACTAGTTTTATTTTGAATTATGAAAGATTAAAAATTTTTTATTATAATAGTTAGTAATGTTTTGAACTGGAAATACCTAATAAAAAAAAGTAAAAAAAAATGTGTTGTTGTTTAATCACATAAAACAACTGGTTTAATTAAGTCTTTTGGTTTATCTTTCATTAACATTAAAGCATCTTCTACTTTATCAAATCCTTTGAATTTGTGTGTTATGAGTGAGTCAGGGTTTATTCTACCATATTCTATAAGGCTTGCTAGACGTTCCATTCTTACTCTTCCACCAGGACATAATCCTGTTGCTATATCTATATTTGCCATTCCACAACCCCATGCTTCACGTGGTAATGGAACTATGTCTGCTCCACTGAGATAGTTTACATTTGATATTACTGATCCTGCTTTTGCCATTTTTACTGCTTGTTTCCATGTTTCCATGTTTCCTCCAGCAATAATTACTGCATCCACACCTTCATTATCTGTTGCTTCCATTATTTGTTCATCTATTGGGCCTTCTTTATAATTTACAATATCTGTTGCTCCGTATTCTTTTGCTACTTTTACACAGTTTGGTCTTGTTCCTACTGCAAATATTCTACCTGCACCTAGGTTTCTTGCTCCGGCTACTGAACATAATCCTACAGGACCTATTCCAATTACTGCCACTGTTGATCCTAGTTTTATTTTTGCATTTTCTGATCCCATCATTCCTGTTGAGAACATGTCTGAGAGCATTACTGCTGTTTCTGGTTTTACATTTTCAGGTAATTTTGCTAAGTTTGCATCTGCTAAGTTTACATGGAATACTTCTCCGAATACTCCATCTTTGAAGTTTGAAAATTTCCATCCACCTAATGCTCCTGTGGTTTGTGATGGGAATCCTCTTTGTGCTGCTTCATCTTCCCAGTCTGGTGTTATTGCTGGAACTATTACTTCATCCCCTACTTTGAAATCTTTTACGTCTGGTCCTACTTCTTCTATGATTCCTACTGCTTCATGTCCTAGAATCATGTCTTTTCTGTCACCTATTGCTCCTTCCCATACTGTATGTATATCTGAGGTACATGGAGATAATGCTAATGGTTTAATTATCGCATCTCGTCTACCACATTCTGGTTTTTCTTTTTCTACCCATCCAACTTCGTTTAGTTTTTTCATTGCGAATCCTGTGAATTTTGACATTTTCTTTCACCAATATTGTAGTTAAAACCAAATACCATGATATATCTTAAAAAAATTATAATGATTAATCATTATATTCAGTTCTATATTTAGTTTAGTTCTTGGAGTATATAAACATAACGATAATTTATCATGATTAATCATGACATATATTTTTAAAAAAAAATAATATTTAACAACAACCCCCACCACTATGAACATGCAACTCAGAAACATTCTTTCTAGGAACATTCAACTGCTTCAACTTATCAAACAACAATGCAAGAGAAATTTCCGCCCTAAAATAGTTAAAAAAGACATTAGATTTCTGATAATCATCAAAATAATTATCATTAGACTCAACATCAGTTAAAAACCACTCAACATCACCCTCCACAAGACGAATTAAATCCTCCTTATAATGCAACAAACTATGCTCCATCTCATGAGCCCTATCCCTAATTTTTATAAAATTTTCCTTATCCTCATCAGTTAATTCATACAACTCCTCATAAGTAATCAAATCATTATACTTTAAAAGAGAACTGTACATACCTTCACATTCAACAATCAATTCATCAACATTCTTTTGAACCTGATTAAACTCAAATTCCCTATGTTTATTAGCTTCATCAAAATACATTACAACCACCAACAAATCCAAAATATTAAAATTATAAATTATTTATCCACATTACTTGATAGATATGTAGGAATATATTTTTTTATCTACAGACATAATAACACACCCATAGTAAATTATTTTTAACTAGAAAAATTATTTTCATAAAAATTAGACAAACTTTATGTGAAAAAAATAATTACTTATAAATCTTCTTTCTATGAATGATATCTACAATATTTAGTGCATCCTCTTTTCCATCAACAAATAAGATAATCCTATACCCACACCTAGAACGTTTAAAAGGTCTTTTTGTTTTAATATTTTTATATTTTTTATGATAATAAACTTTTTAAATGGATAAAATATTACATATAACCCTATCTTTAAGAGGATTTTTAGATTTTCGAATAAAAATTTCTGCTTCATTACTTATTCTTAGTTTCATAATTTTATTAACCTCTCATAGCATTAATAAATTCTTCATCATTTTCATACTCATTAAAATTATCTTCTTTAATAATATTTTCTAAATGACTTTCATATTCCTCATCAATATCATTTAAATCAAATAAACGTTCATTCCTATCCAATATTTCATTAATTAAATTATCATATGATTGATTTTTTCGAGCTAAATCAGTTAACCGTTTATTTATTAGTTTACTTATCCTTATACTTGTTGCATCCATAAATTCACCTATACGAAGTATATAAATTATATAATATATATAAATTATGCAAATAACATAAAACCCACAGTACTATCATCAATAATTATCTCTTTAAAATTTTACATTATATATTTTCATCTTTGAGAAAATCAAGTATATTCATATGTTTTATACCATTTCGTGAATAATCATATCCATCCATTGTTAAAATATACTTCGGATAATTATCCTGTATCAATTCTAATGATTTAAATTCCCGTTCTCTTGTTTTTACATCAAGCAATGACTCAGAAACTTGAACATAAATTTTATTTCTTCTTTTTTTACATACAAAATCAACTTCATTATGAGCAATGTTTCCAACAGTTATTTCATATCCTCGCCTAAGTAACTCAAGAAAGACTATGTTTTCCAGTATAAAACCTCTATCCCTAAATTCATCACTAATTAATAAATTATAAAATCCTATATCAACTACATAATATTTTTCAAGTGTTTTAAGTACTTCTTTCTTCTTAATGCTTTCACGTTTAACTTGATATAACAAATAAGCATTAGTTGCATATAAAATATAATTCATTATAGTATCAGGGTGAGAATTACGACCCTCAGATTTTAAATATTTTTTTATGGAATTTACAGAAAACAAGTTCCCAATATTAATTACCACATACTCAATTAGTTTACGATACAAATCTGTTGAGGTTATCTTCTCTAAATCAAAAATATCATTTAACATTATGGAATTATAAACATCCAACAGGTAATCATCTTTTTCATCACCACCCTCATATTTCAGATGACCCGGCAATCCACCATAAATTAAATACTCCTCAAATAGTTTTAATTCAGTTGTTATATCAATAGTTAATCCTTTTTCTTTATAGTAGTCAAGGTATTCCTTGTATGAAAACGGATGTATTTTTACAGTTACATATCTACCAGATAATACAGTTCTATTGATTCCTCCAAGCACTCTAGCATAAGACCCCGTGACATATATGTCTGAGTCAAAATCCACACGATATGAATTAATAGCTTCCTCCCAGTTATTAACTCTATGTATTTCATCAAAAAACATGTATATTTTACCTTTATTATTCTTTACTAAATCATAAATTACCTCATCCAGCTGAGTATCCTTCTGAATATGCCTATACTTTCCTGTTTCAAGTGAAATATATATAATGTTTTCATCAGGAACATTACTTCTTTTCAATTCATCCATAAACGACTTAATTAAATGTGTTTTTCCTGATCGGCGAACACCGGTGATTATTTTTACATCATCAGTATTCATTAATTTACTTAATTTATCCATATATTGCAAACGTTTAACCATAACTAACCACACATAGAATACAATTCTTAATATATAAGTATTTATAAACAAAAGCATATATAATTTTTTAAAGTGACTTAATAAAAAATATAAAATAATAACATAAATTATAAGTGACTTAATAATTAATAAATATAAAATATAGAAATTATAACTGAATTAATAAAAAAAAATTGAAAAGAGGAACACATAATTAAGCACCATACTCAGAATATAATTTAAACAATAACTTCATACGTTCTTCATCATTCTTAAACGCTTTACTCTGATAACACTTATCAACAAGTTTATCCAACTTTTCATGAGCCTTTTTCAAATCAGGAGGCATGATTAATGGATCATATAAGTTTGCCAATGTATCATCATACTTATCCCTTATTTTTAATATTTCAGTTACCTGGCTTCTTATTTTATCTTTCAAGTCCTCTGAAACGTCCATAGGAAATGGATAGTTATTATATACCAAAGTATTAGAATACCTGTAATCGCCTTTTAATCTTCCACAGGTACTAAAAATCTGCCGGGACTTATTATTTCTATCCTATTGGAGTAAATATAAAAGGTTATTGTATCTCCAGGAATAGTATAATCTTTATGAGCAATTGCATTAACAATTGCTTCCCTAATAGCTTCAAATGGATACTCTGGGATAGAAACGCTTCTAAAACCTTTTACTATTACTCCATGCCTCGTATTTCTTTTGAAAAAATTTTCAACATCATCTAATAAAATAGGAATGGGTGCATGAGATTCTTGATAATCAATAATAGTTAATCTATCTTTTCCTTCAAATCGAACCATTTTAATTTCATGTTCTATATTATACTTTTTAATATTGTTACTGAAAAATAATGCACCAGCATTAGTTAAATGGAATGTGGTACCCATCAAAACACCTGCATGAAGATATTGTAAAATTTCAGTTTTTTCTCTATATCCTTTTAAAGATTTTAAACCTTGATTACTTAAAAAATCAAAATATCTTTCATATGATGTAATATCCACATCATCCAATGATGAATTTTTAATTATTGATTCATCAAAAGGGTCTGATGAAAGTCGTTTATTCATATAAGAAATAATTGTCTTTTTTATTTCTGTTAACAATTCTTCTTTAGAATCAAAAGTTGTATAAGTTGTTTCTTGTTGAATTCTCTTGATAAATTCATTTGTTTCCTTTTCACGTTTATTCATCCATTTAACATAGAAAAAATAATCCGATTTTATTTTTTTATATTCGTTATATTCCAGTTCTGTTGCAGATATTCCCTCTTCAGTAATATTACCATAAGTATAACCCAATAAACCAATATAAATATCAGAATTTCTGACTTCTGAAACATAAATATCTTTTGGTGGAGGAGAAGATGATTCAACATCTTCCTCAAACAAAAATATAGTTATCCAATTTTTCAATAAGGGATCTTCAGCTAAACTTTTTTAAATAAATAAACGTTCCTCGATGAATTCACTAAGATTACTACTTAAAAATATTTTTATTGACATATAAACACAACTCTATAGTTTTAATTGTTTATATAAATTTCAACGTATTCAAAAACCAAAATAAAAACAAAACCATTAAAATAAAACACAACATACAAACAATACCCAACAAATAAACAAACAAAAAACCAAAATAAAAACAACAAAAAACGTATTCAAAAAATGAACAACAAATCCAAAAACCAAAATAAAAACAAAACCATTAAAATAAAACACAACATACAAACAATACCCAACAAATAAATAAACAAAAAACCAAAATAAAAACAACAAAAAACGTATTCAAAAAATGAACAACAAATCCAAAAATATTAAAAAAAAATGATTCATATAAGACTAAGTTTTTATCAGTAAAATCTCTTGTTGCTATTATTTAAAGATATTGAATAATTATAGATTCTTCTTCAGAAAATTCTTCCATGACCATATTTTTTCTATCAGTATATTATGTCATTATAAGATTGTTTTTTATTATCCATGTTTGTTATAATTCTATGAACTTCATCTGAAACGTGAATTCATTACGATCAACTTAATATTTTACAGAATTATAAAATTAAAATTATTTATATTTTATTATTGATGTTATAGAAAATAAAAATATTATGATTAATATAAAAAATATAAATTTTTAGAGAGGATAAACGAGTTTAGTAAAATGAAAAAAAGATACTCCTTTTTATAGTAGGAAAGATAAAGTAGAAAATGAGAAAAATAGTAGTTACACTTGCAATGTATGTCTGAAAATCGAAATATTAAGTTGTTGGTGTATATGTCATATATGAAAAATGAATCTAAATTACCCCTATTTTTGGAAGAATTTTTGATCAAAAGAAAAATTTGAAAGTTTACTTCGTTATATCTATGTATAACGAAATAATATAGATAAAAAGTAATACTTTTTAGGTGAATTTAAGCTAAAAAGTAATACAAAAAAATGTTAACCACTCAGAAGACAAAAAGTAACAAACTCATTTTATGAAAAATATTGAAAAATAGAAAACTTACTAAAATAGTAAAAATCAACCATTACATATACATGAAGTAATATCAAATTATAAAAGTAATGAAAAAATGAAAATGAAGGAGAAAAAGTACACCAAGTATAAATAATAGAAAAAATAAAACTAAGAATAAAATGTGTAAACAATAATAATGAGTGAGAAATATGATGAAAACAATTAAAGTAACACAAGAAGTACATTCAATGTTATCAGAAATAGGTAATAAAAAAGATACATACAATGACATTATTCTCAAATTAATTAATGAACATAACGAACAATATTCTGAAGAATTTGAAGATGATCAAGCAGACTACTATAACAAATGCATAGAAAAAATAGAAAATGAAGATTACAGTGATATAATCGAAGTAGACTTTGATAACATTGATGAAGAACTAGAAAGATTAGAATCTGAAGGCACAATATGAAATATTCTAAAAAACCAACAAAATTATTCTTAAAAAAGCTATCAAAATACTCAAAAACAAATAAAGAACTATATGACAATATACTCAATAGTTTAGACATTATAACCAAAAATCCATTCAATTCAACAAATAGACAATTAAAAAGTAAAAAATGTCCAAAATGTAAAAGATATCGAGTTGGAAACTATAGAATAGTATACTATGTTAATACTAAGAAAAAATTTGTTGAATTTATAGATGTGGATGATAGAGCAAATATTTACAGAAAATATTAAAAAAATAAGATATAATTAAATATCTTGCTTTTTAATATTATTTGATTTAAATAAAGACAAAATACGGTCAATATATTCCTCATCCAATTCTTCATCGTTATCTTCAAAGTCTGGATCATAACCATATTCCTCTATAATTTCTTTATATTTCTGTATGTTTACTTGAAATCCAATAACTGCACCACCTGCATCATGATTAACTGATGATACTTTATTACCCACACCAATAATACAGAGGTCCTCTGAATAATTATTATTAAAAGAGATTATATCTTTAAGAGCATATACTTGGCCTGATTTAGTTATCATCGTGATTGTAGCTTTTTTAGAATCATAAGTAACATAATCCATTTCTTTGAAAAAATCTGTTAACGGTGCCAATATTTCAGAAAACTCTTTTTCGGGCATATAATGTAAATATCTTCCTTTAGAGTTATTTTCTTTAAAATAATTAAACATTTTTCTTAAAAATATTTCAGATTCTTTAGACATTTTTAGCCTCCATAATATATTATAATCATATAAACTGATCCTATTCATTCCTTTTTAAATTTATCATCAAATTCTTCCAAAAAATAATCAAAATCGGATTTATACATTTATCTTGTACTGGTTCCTTTTTTGTCATGTTATGCTGTTTGCATAGTTATCAAATTTTACTTAGTACTACGTTTTTACTGAATATGTTGTACATTTCACCAATTTCTATGTATTCTATGTGTTTGTAGCATTTAATTCGTTCTATGCTTGCACTTTGGTTTTTATCTGGTTTTATTGTTGTATCATGTATTGTTAGTTCTTCAAAGTCTGTTAATATGCATAAATGGTAGTTTTACAGTTCCCCCCCCCTCTATCTTCTTACTTGAAATGATGTTCTTTATCATTTTGCGATTTTTATATTTAGATAGGAATATGAATAATTACCTATTTTTAATCATATATACTTAATGAATATTATTAATTAAATGTATTCAAAGAATTATAATTAAAATTGAATTAAAAAAGAGTTGGAGTTGGCTATAAATGGTAGCCAACTGATTGATTGGAAATATTAAGAGGTATTTTCTGTTTTATTTTCTTTTACTAGTTTATTTAAATAGTTATTTGCAGATATTATTGCTATTAATCCTCCAATAGTATATCCAACAAGAATTCCAAACCATACTCCATTTATTCCCCATTTTAGTATTACTCCAAACAGTACTGCAAACAGTGTTGCACATATTGCTTCTCTGATTATTGTGAATATAAGAGACGTTGTCCCTTTTCCGAGACCCTGAAACATATATGTGGATATTACTCCTCCTGGGAACACTATGAAGAACCATGCAAATATGTGGAAGAATTCTACTGTTGGTTCAAATAGTCTTATGCTTGTTTCTCCATAGGAGAATATGTATGCAATTTGTGGTGCAAATACTAAAAATACTACTAATGATAGTACACCTAATATTGTTCCTATTTTCATAGAGTAATTATAAGCTATCCTCATGTTTTCATATTTTTGTGCTCCATAGTTTGTTGCAATTATTGAGATTAATGCAACAGATATTGCCATCATTGGTTCTGTTGCAAGTGTTACCATTCTCCATCCATTTTCAAATACTGCTACTGAATCTGTTGTTGATACTGCAAGTATTATAAAGTGCATCATAGCTGTGATAAATGTTATAAATATCATCTCACATATAGATGGAATGGCTACTTTTAGTATATCTCGGAATATTTCCGGTTTGTAGTTAAAGTGAGATAATGTTGGTTTTAGATAAGTGTCCTTTTTGATGTAAATCCAGTAGATTATTACAAAAAGCACCATTATTAATGATAATACCGTTGATAATGCTGCTCCAAACATTCCCATATCAAGTGAGTATATAAATATTGGATCAAGTATCATATTTATTACTGCACAAAATACCATTACATACATTGTACGTTTGTTATCTCCTTCTGATCTTAGCAGCCCATATAAAGCATTTGGCATTACAACAAATATACTTCCTACAAAGTATATACGTGCATATTGCATTGCATAATTAAGAGCCATGCCTCTTGCACCCATACAAATAAGTAATTCTTTCATGAAAACTGTAAATATAACCGTTACAATTATGGAGACTATTAATGACAATATGACTGAATGTGTTGCTGAGTTATCAGCCATTTTATCATCTTTTTGTCCAATATATTTTGATACAACAGATGTTATACCTGCACCCATTGATGTTCCTATACTGATTATTAAAAATTCAAGTGGTATGACAAATCCTACTGCAGCTAATTCATCTGCCCCTAATCCTGCTATCCAAAAAGAGTCAATAATATTATATAACGATATTATCATCATTGATAACATCAATGGTATTGATAATTTTAGTACTGCTTCTTTTGGATTTCCTCTTAATAAATTTACTCCTTCAGTTTCTTCTCTTTTTGAAAATTTTTCTTTCATATAATTTACTCCTTAAATAACATATAAAATTCTAAAATACAAATAAAAATTAATTAAAAAGTAAATATATGGACAATATTTTAATATAATAACAATGCAAATAATAATATAATCTTCTAAAAAAAATAGCATTAAATAAGTAAATATGTGCATTTTAGAATGATTACAGTGAGTATTTGATTTAAAAATTGTCGAGCGAGTGCCCTTATATTTAAATTTTAATTAATCTTCATTAATTCAACAAAAAATCGAATATTATATTCTAATTAAAGAAGCAAATACTGCTACTGATATACACATATTTCTCAATTTCCTAAATTTATTATATGATTATTTATAAAATAAAGTATATATAATTTAGCACAAAAAGGAGAATAATAAAATGGGTCAATATCCTAAAACAGAATTAGATATTAAAGTAGAAGAATTACCTTTCCAAGATTTTCTAACATCAAGATACTCCATGACAGTAAGAGTAAATGCTCAAAAAACATATACATATTCTAAAAAAAATAACATACCTTTCTTCAACATGACTGCATCATGCATCTTAGAAGCAATAAATGAAATACCTGAATTTAAAAGAAGAATAATAGATGGCAAAGTCTACGAGTATGAAAAGATAAATGCTATTAGTCCAATAATGCAAGAAGACCATAGCATTAGAGAAATAGAAATCCCCCCTCTTTCAGAACTAGGATCATTAGAAAAATATAATGAATATATAGAAAATAAGAAAAAAAATATAGAAAACAATCAATTCCTAGTTGAGCCATCATTAAGAGACATACTACCTATATGTAACTTATCTTGCATTCCTTGGATAAACTTTGACTCAATGACCAACATCATAGCCTCACCTAACCAATTAATGCCCGTTATAGCTTGGGGAAAACTAGTTGATGGAAAAATCCCTATTTCATTAACTGCAAGCCATGTATTCATATTTGGATATCATTTCAAATTATTCTATGAAAAAGTAGAACAATACTTAGAACATCCAGAATTACTATTGAATAAGTAGATAATTATATCAGTACTTATATCATAATTATAACATATTAAATAGTCTTATATGTGTGTTATAATACAGTTTCTGTTAAAATTTAAATAAGAAGAAATATGCTGGATCTGCGATATTTTATAATCTGTGATTTACAGGAGAGTTTATTATTGTCTTCTTTTAAAATAAGAAAAGATTACTTCTAACTATTAAAATAAAAAATATTAAAAAAAGGATTGGTGAATTTATAATTGACTTATTACTTTTTCAAATTTATCAAGACTAGAAGTTTCGTATATTTCGACTCCTACATCTTCGTAGTCTTGTACACAACTTGTGGCATTATTCCACCTAATTTTCTTTTCAGGATTTAATATTATGACACGATTTGCTTTTTGTACCATATGTTTCATGAGTGTTGCACTTTCTAATACTCCATTTACTCGTTTTCCTTTCCAGTCCCTGCAATCGGTTAATATAATGATATCAGTACGATGAGTTATTTCTGCCTCATCAAGAAATTCTTTAAATGATTTTACCATGTCTGATTGTCCATAACATAATATTCCCTTGCTACGTTGTGCTACATTTACTTGTCCTATAGTTCCAAAGTGTTCATTTAGTAATAAATCTGTTACATCAATTAATCTGTTGTCAAAGTCATATACTTTTACTTTATCAAATGTGTTTATGCATCCGTATAATAATAAGAAAAACCAGGATGTAACCCATTCACAGGATCCGCTAACATCGCATAGAAAGATATGTTTTGTCTTTTTCATCGGAGGTTTATCATATATTAATTTCATTATATGTCCCCCATTTTTTATGTTTGCCCTGATTGTTCTAGTCATGTCAATATGGTGCGAGTTATTCTTTTTTCTTCTTTTTGAACGTTTATTGGCTATTTTTCTGCTGAGTTTTTTGCATAACTCAAATAATCTTTGATCAAAATTATCTAATAGTAACATACTTTGATTGACTAATTTTCCCTGAGATGCTTTAGTTTCAGAGTTATATTCTATCATTTCATCATATAATTGTTCAAGTTGGTCTAGATCTTCATTTTGATTAAATATTAAGTCTTCACCAGTTACTTCTTCTAGTACTACTTCTTCATGATCCTGTTTTTTTCTGTTATTTTTTCTAGATTTTATGTTTACGTTTGTAAAAATTTTATTGAAAACTCTGTCAAATTTATCATAGTCTTCGAGGTTTTTAACATATATTACTTTCAGTGAGTTATATAATTCGTTAACTGTCATTGATTTACCTAATGTTTCGACTACTTCCATTGCTAATGACGTGCTTCTAATACTTACTGGCATTCCTTCTTTTCTAAGATAATTTGAAAGTAAAACTATTTTATTCATGTGTATTCCTTCATTCAAAATATTAATTTGATCAGATAAATTCTATTGAGGATGCGTAGTTTCTTTATATGAATCAAATAAATTATTTAATTTTTTAACATTCGTTTTATCTTCGTTTAATAACATTACGGAGTCATCATAAACTCCATTATCATATATTAGGAATAATGATGAAAATTTTTCGGTACAAGTTAAAAATTTATTCAATCTACTTCCCTGATTTACTGCCCATAATCTGATTTTTCCTTTACCTTTTAGTTTAAAAAACCTTTCATGAAGCTCGGAGGCATATATATTTTTTAAAAGGATATTAGATGTAATTAAGTCTAATGTTCCATCATTTTTTTCTAGTGAATTTAGAATTGCTTCTAAATGATATGTGGATAATACAGGCAATATTACTTTTATATGCTTAGATTTTGATATTAATTCTGAATAAACATGGGATGGCTTATTATAATCGAGATTATCATTTTCTACTATTGAAGAATTATCCCATAATTCCATATTTAAAACAAATGGTAAAGGTAATTTATCATATAAATGATTATCCCAAAAATCTAAATTGGAATTAATACTTCCCCAGTTACTGATTAGTTTAACAATATGTCTGATTGTGAAATAACCTTTAGAAGTTAAAGTGTATAACTCTTTATTTCGTTCAATAAGATCTTTATCTTCAAAGTCTTTTAAGTAATGTAAAATATTACTTTCAGATTTATTAAGAATTTCTTTAAGATTCTTAACTGTTTTATCTGATTCATACAACTCCAACAAAATCTCTACACGAAAAGTACTAGTTAAAAAATACTGTATTTTTTCAAACGATTGTTGATTAAATAATAAATTTTCATCAGATCCCATAAAATCACCCAAAATTTTATTATATGTTAGCTAGAATTCTTATTAATATTATCTATATCATAATTAAAATATAAAATGTGCGATATTAGTGATTTAAAAATAAAATTTAAGAAAAATAAAGTAAAATTGACAAAAAACACCTCATACAATATAAATAAATAAAAATAAAAATTAAAACAGTATACAAAAGGTGTATAGAATGGTATTTGAAGATATAACGGAATATGATACAATTCAAAAAGAGATTAAATTTATGGTGCGATCAGAAATAAAATTGAAGATTTTGTCCAATTTATGTAAATCCGATTTGAATGCAAGAGAATTAAGTGATAAGGGTATCAATTACGGTTCAATATCAAGCAACATTAAACAATTAGAGAAAAATGGATTAATAACAAAATTAAACGATAAATACCATATAAAAAATTCAGTTAAAAAGAAGATGATAAATTTACTTTATTTAAACAAAACTATTGAAAATATAGATTGTTTTGAAGATTATATTAATCATCATTATGTGAAAAATAATAAAATAAAAGTTCTTGAAGAATTACCTTTGAGTGAAAACTATGAAATCATACATAATACACCTTTAAATCCATACAAAGTAGTCAATAACTTTACCAAAAATATGACATCAGAAAAAAGTGTTAAAATTATTTTCACGCATGTACATCCTGAATTTAGGAAAACAACTGAAATTGATTCAGATACAACGACTGAATTAAAAATTTTAGTACCAGATAATATTAAAGAATTTTTAATTCAGAACAAAAAGGAGATTAAATCTAGTCCCTTGAAAAATAGGACAGTTAAAGTTAAATCGGTTGAAAATATTAAGTTATCTTTAGCTATATCCGAAGAAGAGGTAATGTTTGTTTTATATAATAATAATAAAACATATGATACTAATGCTGGAGTTATTTCCCATGATCCGAAATTTATAGAATGGGGAAATAAATTATTTGAAGAAATTGAATCCATGTCAGATGACACATATTTAATTTTAAATAATGTTTAATATCTTTTAACTTTAATGTTTTATTATATACTTTTTTATATTATATTTTTAATTTTTTTAGAAATATATTTTATTTATTATCATTGTATCCACCATCTTTTTCTTAGAGTAACATATTTTTTTATAATATAAACAGTATATTTGAAAAAATATAAAAATTTCAAAATATGTATTAACTTTTAAATTTAAGTAAATAATCATAATTTAATCTATAAAAAAATATTTGAAATTGATTATAAAATTAAAAATAATAAATTGATATAAACAACTTATTTTGATTTTTAAGCTTTAAATTGTCTTAAAATTTGTTAAAAAATATGAATAATAGGTTAAACATACTATTAAGTAGAAATTCATACGATTATTAGAATTTAAAGAATGTGTAACATTATACATATAATAACTCCAGAGTGTTTAAAAAAAAAATAATTGGTTTACTATTGGTAATTGAAAAAAGGATAATCGTCTGAGTTTCATAATAATAAATAGATGTGATGTATATGGATCTTAATTTAAGAGATAATTTAATAGCAGCATTAACAACAGAAGATAATGAAGTAACTCCAGTAGGATCTTTTCCCGCAACATGTATGATAGAATTAATGGAAAAAGAAGGAGTTTCCTGGCCAAAAGGACATACTGATGCTGAAGACATGGCAACAATTGCAGCAAGTGCATACGAACATGTAGGATTAGAAAGTATGGTTTTACCATTCGATTTATGTTTCGAAGCAGATGCATTAGGATGTGAAATTGCACTAACTGATCATGACAACTCATCATCAACAATCAACTGTCCATTCGACATAGAAACATTCGAAGCACCAGAAGACTACATCCACAATGCAAGATTCCCTGCAATGGTAGAAGCAACCAACATATTACATGAAAAATATGATGATAAAGACGTACCAATAGTAGGAGCAATGAGTGGTCCATTAACCGTTCTAGGACAATGTCTAGGAATAGAAGGAGTATTAAAAGATATAAACACAAAAATAAATGTTGTTGAAGATGCATTAGATGAAGTAAACATTGCTTTAATTGAACAAATAGAACTATATAATGAATTAGATATGGATGCAATCGTATTATATGAACCAAACGGAGCACCAGAACTATTAGCACCACCATTATACAAACAATTATTAAACCCACTACATGAAGAACTAACAGATACCTCCGACATCCCAATGGTATTACACATATGTGGAAACTCACTTCCACAAGCAGAAAACATGCTAAGTACCGGTTACCAGGGAATAAGTATTGCAGATGATGTAGACATAAACGAAGCACAAGCAGTACGTGAAAGATTAGGTTCAGATACTGTAGTATGTGGAAACATTTCAGTAACAGATACATTATTCATGAAATCACCAGAAGCAGTAAAAGAAGAAGTAAAAGTAGCACTAGACAAAAATGTAGGAGTATTATTACCAGCATGTATGATTGCACCATTATCACCAGCAGAAAACGTACGTGCAATGGTTCAAGCAAGAAACGAATACTTTGGAATATAATCCCCATCCCCAAACTTTTTTTCTTTTTATAAATTGAATATAAATCGTGATTAAAATTAATACAAAAAACAATTTATATAACTCATTAACATTAAATGAAATAGAATGGATACCCTGCACTACATTTTCAGCAGTAAATCTAACAGAAATAACTAAAAAAAACAATATAACTTTCCCACAATTACATAATGATCCCGAACAAATAGCAAAAATAGCCTCCATAAGCCATGAATATTGTGGATTTGAAAGTATAGCATTACCTTTTGATTTATGTTTTGAAGCAGAGGCATTAGGATGCACTGTTAAACTAAAAGAAACAAATACCAAAGAAATAATAGATACACCATTTACACAAATGGAATACATAGAAATACCCGAAGATTTTACAAATAATGCAAGATTTCCTACTTTAGAAAAAGCAACAAAAATCTTAACAGATAATTATAATGAGGAAATTCCAATAATCGGTTCCATAGTAGGACCATTCACACTCTTAGGACAAATTTACTACGAAGGTCTAGAAGGTGTTATAAAACAATTAAATACAAATATTGTTGATGTTGAAGATGCATTATATTCTATTACAACAGGTCTAATGGAAGAAATTAAATTCTATGATGAGATAGGCATTGATATCATCGCAATCTATGAACCTAATGCTACACAATCAATATTAGAACCACATTTATTCAAAAAAATATTAAAACCTTTTCTAGAAGAGTTAGCAAACTATTCAAAGACACCCACCGTATTACATATCTGTGGAGACATAACTTCTACACTAAAAGAAGTATTAACTTGTGGTTTTGAAGGAATAAGTATTGCTGAAAAGGTAGATATTACTTATGCTAAACAGATACAAGCAGAATTAAACACAAAAACTAGAATCTGTGGAAATATTTCTACTAATGAAACATTGTTTAGAAAAACTCCAAAAGAAATTTATAATGAAACATTAAATATATTAGGCAAAGGAATAGACATTCTTAGTCCAGGGTGCATGATCTCCCCAAACACACAATTAAAAAATATACAAGCTATGATAAAAGCCAGAAATGATTTTTGTGATTTATAATCAGACTAATTTCTTTTTACAATAGTTCACAAAAATTAACTTTTTATGTATAAAAAATAGATATGCATAGTTAAGTATAAATTAAAAAAATTATCTTTTTTTAGATAAAAAATAAGCTGTTAATTTAATTAATTCTAAAAATTAAAAATAAAAGAAGATTAAACAAGAAATATTTGCTTATTCTTCAATATCGATACCTGCTTTACCGACTAATCTTCCAATGAATAAAGTTACAACTACTGCAATAATTGTTACTACAACAGCATAAATTAACATACTGGATACAGCTGAACCGGATGTACCAATGAATTCTTTAATTAAAGTTTGAATTGCTTCATTCCATGCAGAACCTGCTACAAATGCGAAAGCTGTTGTCATTAAAACAGAAATTGTTTTTAAAATTTCTTTATGTACTTGATCTGCCATCTAATTAACCTCCTATTTTTCAATACAATATTTAATAGTATAATATATAATTTATTTATCATATTATTAAAATATAATGATTTTTTATAATAATTTTTAATATTAAAAGAAAATATTAAATGAGATATGTGAAAAAAAGCATTAAATAAATTAAATATGAATTTAATAATTAAGTTATGTCTAATAATTATTTAAGGGATAATTTGATTTAAAATTCTCTTTTTATTAGGATAAACCGTACATTCTAGATAAACAGGCCAGATAAATGAAAATTTGAATGTTACTATAAAAGTTAAATGTTTTTTAAGTTATTAAATAAATTTTTTTCACTTATTATCTTTATTTTTCCGCCTTGATCCTGTAATTTTTGTGCTTTGACTATTTTTCCTCCCATGTTACCATATTTCCATGCAGGACTTCCTAAATCTCCTACAAACAAATAATCCACCTTGTTAGATATTGATGATTTGTATGTGCATCCATATTTTTCTAATATTTTTATAATATCTTCTTTGTTTCCATAGTTGAATTCGCCTGATAAGGAGAAGTTTTTACTTTTTAATTCAAAAGTTTCATTTGTATTTTTGATTGGTGTTATTAAGTCTTTAAATGTATCTGCTAATTTTTCTTGTTGATTAAAATCAATTACTGCTTTTGTTAAAATTGTTTCTGTTATAATAAGTATTTTATCGTAAGGGTAAGTTCCTTTTAATGAATTATTTCGGAGTAACCATTCTTTTAAATGTGTTAATTCTTCTATTGTTACCTTATTATCTGCGGTTATAGTTTTAATTATTCCTTGTAATACTTGGTTTTTAAGTGTTTTCTTTGAATAAATACTTGATATTGGTACAAAATCTACTATGTTTACTAATTCTTTTTTATCTGATCCTTCAATATATCCTTTTTCTATTATTGTTTTAAGTACTAAACTTATTTTATGAAATATAAGGTATTGGTTGTATTTTTTGTTATTGATATACCATTCTTCAAATAAAGCAAATTGGGGTTCTGTTATATATTCTTCAAAAAGTATTACTCTAATCATACCATAAAGATTATTTATATTTGTGGATAGTTTAGGATCATATTTTTCATGTACTTTTGGAACAAAATGATAATGGTTTACCTGTTTAGAAGATATTTGGTTTTGTTTATTAATGTATTCGAATAATTCTTGAGCTGCTCTTGCATCTTCTATTGCTATATGTGGATTATATTTGATATGTAATTCTTTGGCTATGTTTTCGAGTTTATATGAGGATAGTTTTAAGTTTTTTCTAGATAAAGATAATGTACATATATAATCAAAATCAGGAATAGGTATATTGTATCTTTGTAATGATTTAGAAAGTACTCTTAAATCATAGATTACATTATGTCCAATTACTATGTTATTTATTAGTAAATTTTTTATTTTTGGCCAGTAATCTGGTAGTGTAGGACTTTTTTTTACTCTTTGAGGTGTTATTTTAGTTATATCAATGTTTATTCTGTCAAATGTGTCTTCTGGGTTGATTAATGAGTATTCTTTCTTTATAATTTGATTGTTTTTAACTAGTATAATTCCTATTGCACATATAGAGTTTTGTCTAAAATTTGGATTTTCTATATCTAGTACTGCATAATTTTTCAAAGATATGACCTTCAAGTAATTAAAAAATGCTAAAAAAAGTTTTATTAATGAAATTATAAATCATTTAGGGTTTCTAATGAAGATTTATTCATTTCTTCTGCTATTTTGTATAAATCTTCTGCTTCTTCCTCTTTTGAATAGTATACTTTGTCATTTTGAGGATTATAATAAGGATAATTTTCTCTGATGTATACTGTTATCCCTTTGTATGTTGTTTCTATGTAATCTCCGGCTTCATCTATTTGGTAAATCTTTCTTGTATCTCCAGAGCTTTCCTTGGAAGACAAGTTATGGACAGATGTGCCGTTTATTGTATTATTAAAATTCTTAATAATACTATTTATTCTTGATTTCATTTGAGTCCCTTCTTAAAAAAAAATAATAATCAAACCTAAATATATTTAATAATATTTTGTAATTATAAATATATATTTATTGTGATTAAATCATACAAAAGATAATAAAGTTATTACAAGCTTAATTTATTAACTAAAAAAAATAAAACATATAATAGATATAAGGTGATAAAATGAAAGAAACATATGAATATACCATCGAAGACCAAGAAAATAATCAATATAATATCAAATGCAAAGTTGAATACAATACAAATAATGAATATGACACTAACTATTATTTTTATGATGGTAGCAAATGGTTAAAAGATTTTATAGACCTGCACAAATTATCACCAGATAATGAAGAAGAAACAAAAGAATTTGAAGACTTTATAACAAGAGTACATGATTACATGGTTCACGGAAACATATGGCAAGACATTAAAGAAATAAAAGATAACGAAGAAGAAACAAAAGAATCCTATAAACTAGTAATCAAATCAAAAAAAATATGAGGAATAATATTGTCAACAAATAAAGAGATTCAATGTACTGTTCTCGATGGAAAATACGAAGAAGATGATTTTCAGGTATTGATAAAACTAATAATCATAAAACCAGATGACTTCAGAATGCTTGGTTGGGACGGATTAGACTGGACTACTTATGGATTAAATAGAGTGTATACTGATAAAACTAGCCAACATGAATATGACGAATTTATTAAACGATTAAAACAATTAGAAAAAAATAGAATACTTTATGAAATTGCTGAAGAAATAGATGAAGATCAAACATACTACTTTGAAAAAGAAAGGATATACCTTTACATTGAATCAAAAGAAAAAATTGAATAAGAAGTTAATAATCTCCCAAATATACCTTTTTTGAAAAGAAATAGAAGATTATGGAGTTAGTCGTCTTCTATCTCTAGGGAATAGTACTGTTTCCCTAATGTTTTTTGCACCGGTTAAAACCATTGTTAACCTGTCTGCACCCATACCCCAACCAGAATGTGGTGGCATACCATATTTGAATGCTTGTAAATATTTTTCGAATGAATCAGGATTTAAATCTTTAGCTTCAATTTGACTGTATAATAAATCATAGTCATGTATACGTTGAGAACCACTTGATAATTCTAAATCTCTGTACATTAAGTCGAAAGCAGTACTTTTTTCAGGATTGTCACTTTTTGGCATTACATAAAATGGTTTTATTGCTGTTGGCCATTCTGTTATGAAGTAGTAACTGCCCATTGTTTCTCCAAGAACTTTTTCTGCTGCTCTGTTTAAGTCTTCCCCATATTCCATTTCAACATCTTGACTGTTTACTATGTCAATTACTTCTTCATATGGAACTACTGGGAATGCACCTGAAGGAACATCTAATTCATGTCCTAAATCTTCTAATTCTGGAGCACATTTTTCTTGTAGATTGTTTAATATGTTTTTAATTAAATTTTCTAATAAATCCATTACATCTTCTTGACTTCTGAAAGACATTTCTGCATCTATAGATAATGCTTCGTTCAAGTGTCTTAATGTATCATGTTCTTCTGCTCTGAAGATTTGTCCTATTTCAAATACATTGTCTAATCCTGTTGCCATCATCATTTGTTTATATAATTGAGGACTTTGTCCAAGGAATGCTTCTTTTTCAAAGTATGTGATTGGGAATAATTCTGTTCCACCTTCTGTTGCAGATGCTACTAGTTTAGGTGTTGTTATTTCTGTGAAGTCATTGTCATAGAAATAGTTACGTACTGTGTGTAACATTTCATTTTTGATTTTGAATATTGCACTTACATCATGTTTTCTTAAATCCATGAAACGTGCATCTAATCTAGTATCCATTTCTGCATCTACTTTTTCTGTAGTGTCTAATGGTAATGGTAATTGAGATACATTGATTATATCTATGTTTGATGGAATTAATTCAACACCATTTGGTGCTTTTCCAGATTCTTGTACTGTACCTGTTACTGTGATGATTGTTTCTTTTCTTGCAGCTCTTACATCTGCCATCATTTCTTCAGATAATTTTTTACTTGGTGCTGTTAGTTGTGTGATTCCTTTTTTGTCTCTTATTAATACAAATACTATTCCACCAAGATCTCTTATTTCATGTACCCATCCTGTTACTTTAACTGTTTCTCCAGCTAATTCTGGGGAAATTTCTGATGAATAATGAGTTCTTTTACATTTTTCAAATATGTCTGTCACTTTTTCACCTGTATAAATTATTATATGATTGGATAAAAATTATTTACAATAATATATAATTATGTTTTTTATGAATGTTAAGTTTTTGTTTAAAAAATAAAATAAAAAAAGAGATGTGAAATTTATTCAACATCCTCTGCCCTTTTTTTAATAGATAATGCATGAGCAAATAAACCTTCTGCTTCTGCTAGGTTAATTACCATGTCTTTAATATTTTTAACTCCTTCTGGAGATAATTCTTGTATTGTTGGTTTTTTAATGAATGATTCTGCTGATAAACCAGAGTACATTCTTGCGCCTCCACTAGTTGGAAGTACATGGTTTGTTCCTGAACCATAATCTCCACCAGCTACTGGTGTTAAATTTCCTAAGAATATTGAACCTGCATTATGTATTGATTCTAATGTTTTATAATGATCTTTGGTTACAATAACTAAATGTTCTGGAGCATAAGTATTAGTGAAGTTTATTGCTTGTTTAATATCATCAGCAACTAATATATGACAATATTTAGATAATGATTCTTTTATTATTTCTTTTCTTTCTTGTACTTCAAGATATTTTTCCACATATTTAACTGTTTCTTCTGCTACTTCCTGTGAAGTAGATACTAGTATTGTTGCTGCATTAGGATCATGTTCTGCTTGTGATAGAATTTCTGTAGCAATATATGAGGGATTTGCTGTTTCATCTATTAAAGCAAGCATTTCGGATGGTCCTGCCGGAAATTCTATATCTACTGTTCCATATACTAATTTTTTAGCTGTTGCGACAAATATGTTTCCAGGTCCTACTATTTTATCCACTGAAGGTATTGTTTCTGTTGAATATGCCATTGCTGCTATAGCTTGAGCTCCTCCAACTTTGTAGATATGTGTTGCTCCTGCAATGTATGCTGCAGCTAATATTTCATCGCTTATATTACCTTCTTTATCTGGAGGTGTACAACATATAATTTCTTTAACTCCTGCAATTTTTGCTGGAATTACTGTCATTAGGATTGATGATGGGTATGCTGCTCTTCCTCCAGGAATGTAACAACCTACTCTGTTTAATGGTCGTATTATTTGACCTGCTTTTACTCCTTCTTTTACTTCCATTGTCCAATCAGATGGTATTTGTGCTTTATGGAATTTACTTATGTTGTCCCTTGCATCTTCTAATGCTTTTCTTAATTTTGGACTTATTTTGTTTATACTTTCTTCAATTGTTTTTTCTGGTACTTTTAGTTCTTTGATATCTGCTTTATCGAATTTTAGTGTGTAATCATGCAATGCTTTATCTTTATTTGTTTTAACATTATTGATAATTTCTTGAACTGGTTGTAGTACTTCTGTTGAATCCATTTCAATACGTTCGGAATATTTTGAAAAGTCTTCTGTTTTTAATTTTTTTATTTCTAGCAATTTAATCCTCCAACAATACTGATTATAGTAATATATCTATTTAATATTATTAAAAATTATTATTATATTTTTTAAATAGTAAATAATGTATAAAAATAGTTTTAAAGAAGTTTAATAAGATAAAAATGAATTTATCTTATTATAAGTATGGGTTAGGTGTTCCAGGCATGTCTCCTCCTACAGGAGTTTCTGGTCGTGATGCTACTACGTCATCAATACGTAGTACTTCTGCTGCAATTTCAGTACATGAATCCATCATTGATTTTTTGGCGCTTTGTGAATCAAGGATTTTATCTTCTGTCATGTCTGTAATTTCACGTTTTATTACATTTACACCCATATTTGTTGATTTTTCTTGAGCTGCAGTTAATTCAGTTAATACATCAATTGTATCCATTCCTGCATTTTTTGCTAAAGCTAATGGTATTTGTTCTAATGCTTCAGCATATGCTTTGATTACTAATTGTTGTTTATCTGTGAAAGATTCTGCATATTTTCTTAATGCTTTTGCTACTGCCATATCAGAAGCTCCTCCTCCAGGGAGTGCTTTATTGTTTTTGATTGTTTGTGTTACAGCACCAATTGCATCTTCTATTGCTCTTTCTAGTAAATCTGTGATGTGTTTTGTACTTCCTCTTACGATTATATTTAGAGTACCTGCATTTTTACAGTCTTCTACGAATATGTATTCTCTGTCTTCGTATACTTCTCGTTCATATACGTGTCCTGCTTCTCCAATGTCATCACTAGTGAGTTCACGTATATTGTTAACTATATTTGCTCCGGTAGCTTTTGCTAATCTTTCAAGGTCGCCAGATTTTACTCTTTTTGCTGCCATGATTCCATGTTTTGTTAGGAAGTGTTGTCCAAGATCACTGATTTTTTTATTGTTGAATAAAACATTTGCTCCTGATTCAACTATTTTTTGTACTTCTTCTTCTAACATTTCCTCTTCTTTATCAAGGTATGCTTGATATTCTCCAGGTGTTGTTAGTTTGATTTTTGCACTGTTTTGTAGTTCTCTTGCATCAATAGGATATTGGAGTAAACAGATTTTTGCATTTTTTATGTCATGTGGCATTTCTGGTTCTAGAACTTCTTTATCAACAGTTACTGATTCTGTTATTTCTGTATTTGCTGTTCCTTTACCATGGATTTTTCTGATTTTTATCATGTCTTTATCTATTGCATCTTTTTCGATTAAGTCCATTAATACTGTGACTAATTTGGATGCCATTGAATCAAGATTTGTGAATGATCCTTTTCCTGACATTGAAGTTCTTGCAATGTTAATTAGTTCTTCTTTACTAACATCAATTGCTATATCATCTAATACTTCTAATGCTTTGTTTTTTGCTGCTTCGAAACCTTTAACTATTGTTGATATAGGTATTCCTTGGTCAATTAATTTTTCTGCTTGTTTTAATAATTCTCCAACTATTACTACTACTGTTGTTGTTCCATCACCATAGTCTTCTTCCTGTGTTTTTGATAAGTCTACTATCATTTTTGCAGCAGGATGATCTGGTTCAGTTTCTTTTAAAACTGTGTAACCGTCATTGGTTATTTTTACGTCACCAATAGTGTTTACTAACATTTTGTCCATTCCTCTTGGACCTAATGTTGTAATTAATACGTTGGATAATAGTTTTGCAGCCATTATATTATTTCTTGTTGCTTGACTTCCAACTGTCCTTGTTGAACCATCAGCGAGAACTATTAATGGTTGTTGGGTATTTTGTACCATATTAATTATCCTCCAATTTAGATATTATTTTTTTAAATTTCATTATTTTTATAGACTGATTTGATATTTAATGAATAATTATCTAAAACCGTGTTTCTAGACTGATGTAAAAAAATTGATAATTAATAAAATATGTTATTATGAAAATAACTTCAAAATGTTAAATTTCCAACTATATTATAATATATTTCTACTTTATAATAAAGGTATTGATTATTAAGGTGTTTGAACTTATATAAATACTTTATGGTAAAAATTTTTAAAAAAAATAAGATTAACTGTTAAAATCATTAACAGCTCTATGAACAATATTCATTATTGCATTATCCAAATCATAATCATCATTAATTGGAATAGGTATGTTATCACAGTATACCACTTCTAAACCTTTATTTAATGCAACTTTTGTAGCAACATCTATGGCTGCTGCTTTTATTTCTGTCAACATTATATCAACATTATCTATATTCTTATCAATATCTTCCTGTAAAAGAGGCCTATTAGATAAATTAGATGATATTGCAACAACATTACAATCGAAATTATCTTCAAGATATTCTTTTAACAAATGTTGTACTGATTCAGGAGCAGTTGTTGCAAACAATACATTCTTATTTTTGATAGATTCAACAGGATAAGGCCTGAAAATTGTAGGAATAATTTCTGCATCCGGATTAATATTCTTAATTTCTTCCATTAAGTTATCTAATTTTTCTTTAGAACAAATTTGTTCATCACACATAGTTATAATTATTAAATCAGCTAATTTAATTCTAAACGGCCCAAAATATTCTGTTATTGTTTCAATAGGTTGATTAGCTCCCACTAATACTATATTTTTATCTGTTTTAATTGGAGGAATTGCTGACCCACTTCCTTCTATTGCAATTAAATTAGTGTTTAAATCATTTGTTAACTTTGCTCCATCAACCATATTTGTTATGTAAACTTGTCCAACCATACCTCCAGCACAACGTCTGCAACCAACTGTTAAAACCCTACTTAATAATGCATCTTCCCAATGATCAGAAGCAGCGTGTTTTCCCATATCCGATTGTTCCATAAGATATTGAGGTGTTAATTTTATTTCATCCCCATGAACAACTTCTGGAACTTCCGGACCGCCTCGTCCCATAGCAACAATACATGGATCATACTTATCTTCAGTATTTATCAATCTAGCAGTATATGCACTGACTGCAGTTTTTCCAATTCTTTTACCTGTCCCTAATATTTTATATGAAGGATTTTCAAGTACATCATATTCTTTTAATGGTTTAAACTCAAAATCAGGACCTTTATATGGTACATTATGTTGCAATACCACTGTTGCGATTTTAAATCTTTTTGAATAATTAACTACTGGTTCATCCGATAAATCAAAGACATAATCCACATCATAATCAATTATAGCTTGTTCAATTAAGTCATATGGAATTTTTTTATGATCTTGTCCAAATATTACTGGTTTATTAAATATTTCAGATATTGTTTCAACATTATTGTCTCTAAGCTTTTCTGTTCCACCTATAAATAATAATAATTTAACATCATATCCTTTTGACTCTATCTTATCTACTGCAGATTTTGTTACTGGAAAATAATGTTCACCATCCACTAAACATAGAACTTTATTTTGTGCCATAGTCCACCTCTCACATATTTTTTACACTTGAAATATATGTCTGAAATTATGAAAAATTAATACTGAAGTCATATAGTTCAATCGTTTTATATTACTAGTATATGTTTTATTTATTATGATTTTTTTCATATCATTCTCTCAAATTTCGGAGTATATCTATTTTCGGATTTTAGTATTTAATACAACATGTTATAACATGTGAATTTAAAGCATTCTGAAAAAAACAAAAAATATATATTAAAGATTTTAAAGATAATTATATATACTATTTCATAATGAATTAATTCTCATTTTGAAAATTAAGGACAAATAAAGATAACAACTATTTCATAGTTTATTATAAGATGTTCAAAATATTTTGACATAAAACTATAAGGGAGGGATTATTATGGCAAAAGTCAAAGGAACAAACAGAAGAACCAGACCTAAATCTGGATACAAAAAACAAGGAAACAAAAAAGGAAGAGGAGTAAAAGAAAAAAGATACCGAGGATAAGTATCTTAAATTCTTTCTTTTTATTAACCACCCAAAAAAAAATGTACTAATTTTAAATACTGAATAAATTATCTAAAGAATCCCAATGCCATACTTTATCACGAGTCCATCCTGTAGCTATATTAGGTATTTCAATTTTATCCTGAAAATCGCCCTTATATCCATAACGCATACTATTTAATCCAACAAGTATTAATATTGATTTTGCGCGAGTATATGCTACAAAATATTTTCTAATTAAATCATTAAACGCTTTATCTAATCCACTAATATTATCTTCTTCGTTAGTTATTTTAAGATATTTTTCTAAGTTGTATGTTATTCCACCATTTTTAGGAAATCTTTTAAAAGCCATTCCAGGATTATTATTAACAATATCCGAACCTACATCAACAATTACAACATCAAATTCTAAACCTTTTGATTGATGAATTGACATTATATTAATATTTTCTTCCAGACTAACATCAAACATATCATCATCTATTTCAATAGCACCCGAAGCTATTGGAACAAGTATATGCCAAAATACTTGATTAACTGATAAAAATCCATCATTATTAATTGCATTGTTTGTTTGAGAAATTGTTTCCATGATAATATCATGATAAATTACATTTTCATTAGATTCTTCTAATAAAATGGAACATTCCTCATGTATATCTTCAAGCAACATGTTTAGATTAATTTCATCATAATATGTTGGTAACTTCTTATTCACTGTTTCAATGTATTCTTGAGCATATTTTCTCCATGTTTTTAGTGAATTTTTTGTATGTGGTGGAAGATTATCTAATTGTTTTTCAGTAGTTGAATTTGGATCTATGCTTAATAGGATTAAACCACATATCAATGATACAATATCTGTTGTTTCAATACTTTGACCTCGTGGATTAAATACCCCTATATTTTCATCTTTATATGATAAAGTTTCTCTTATATAAAAGGGTAATCGTTTTTTATTGAATGCACTTATTTCTTTTGGTGAATTAAGAAGTACTGCTATAGATGGGTTGGTATTTTTTGTTGAAATATTATACTTTATACCATTTCTATCCACAATATAATCATTCCCCAATTTTAAATCATAAATCAAATTAGATAAATCCGTGGACAATTCTTCAATATTATTTCTAAACATTCCCATAATAGGAAGACCATTCTCAGTGGTATTGCTTGTAGAAATATATGGTTTATTAGTAGTACGTGACATCTGATACTTATCATCCAAATGAATAAAATCATTAGTAAAATCAATTACCGCCTTAGTAGACCTGTAATTAACTTCTAAAAAGATTGTTTTAGGACTTACATTTAATTTTGAGGAAATTCTTTTAACATAATTCGTGAATAATGATATTGTAGCTCCCCTAAAACGGTACAAGGATTGATCATCATCCCCCACAACAGTAATATTACCATTATTCTTTTTAACATATTCTGTAATTTTAAAATATATGCCCTCTTGCAACAGATTAGTGTCCTGATATTCATCAATAAGTAGTACTGAAATATTATTTAATCTTTCAATAGTATTAGTAGAAAGAATTTCATAAAATTTGTTCTCAAGCATTGCATAATCCATAACATTTCTTGACTCTAACTGATTAATATAATCCTCCAAAATATCATACAATATTTGTTCACGACCAGCATTTCTTCGAAGTAAGTCAAAATCCAATAAATCATAATAAATTCGTTCTTTAATAGTTTGAATTAAATTATTAATTTCAGAAGTACTGACACCACCCATATTACCCCTTAAATTTTTTGTAAATTGCTTTAATTTCTTATCATTATTACGTTCATCAGTTAGTAAATTTTGCATCATTATAGCAGATGCTGTAAAATTATCTATAACTTCAACATCAACATAATCTGAGATTAATTCTTCAGCAATACTATCTAAAGTGCCTATAAGAAAATTATTTAAATTCAAAGATTCATCAATATTTAATTGTTTACATAAAAGATAATGCCAATTAACAATTCTTTCTTTAATTTCTTTAGCTGCCTTTTTAGTAAAAGTAGTTACAATAATATTTTCAAAATTTAAACCATCAACAAAGACATACTTCAAAATCTTTAAAACAAGAACAGTAGTCTTACCACTACCCGGACCAGCAACAATATATTGATCTTCATCCAATGAAGATAATATTGCTTCTTTCTGATTTAAATTATCTTCTACAGTAATACCTAATACATTTTCAATAAGTTCAATATATTTTTCTTCAGAAATCATAAAATACATCCCCAAAAAAATAGAAAAGTTAGGAATTTAATTACTTAAAACTCTTAACTCATCATCAAATTCCTTAAATTGATTCGCTAATCCACGGAAATATGGAATAAATACGCTGTGTATTAATAATCTTTCAGGATTAATCCCATCTTCTTCCAAATGTCTTTTCATAATATTAATATTTTCACGTATTTCATCATGTTTTGGAGTATCTGGATATTCACCAAGAAAAACACCGCTAGCCCCATGAGTTAAAGCATATTTAATATGCCTATATTTAACACGATTAATAAATGGCACATTAATAATTCTTATACTTGGTGGACAATCCACCCTATTAATACCCATATTATTTGCAGATACATTACCAATATCATCTAAAAATGCTATGATTATCTGTTCATCTTCATCCTTATCCTTTAATATACCTTTAATGCTTGCTTCTAATTTTTCATCACTTTGTCCACGTATTGTTATAGCCTCTTGAGGACATGTTACTATACAATCACCACAACCAGTACATGATATTGGACCAACCCTAATAGAATTATTATCCAGAGTTAATGCTTGATAGCGACAATTATCAATACATTTTTCACATAAAATGCATTTTTTAACATTGATTGTTGCAATAAATGGATCTACCTCTAATCCACCATTAACTAGTTCAGATATTTTTGTAGCAGCAGTATTTGCTTGAATTATACTGTCCGTGATATCTTTTGGACCTTGAGCTGTTCCACAAACAAATATTCCTTCTATATCTGTTGATACTGGTTGCATTTTAGGATGTTTTTCTTTAATAAAATAATCTTCTGTCAAGGGTACACCTAAAGTCTTTGCAGCATTTATTGTACCTTCTGATGATTCTAATGCTGCTGATAATACCACCAAATCTGTTGGTATTTCCTGTTTATTACGTGTTAGAGTATCTTCTATACGCACTATCAAATGATCTTCTTCCCTTGCTATTTCACCAGGTCTTCCCCTGATAAATTGTATTCCATTATCCTGTACATACTTATAATATTTTTCATATACTCCCGGTGTTCGTACATCAGTATAACAGATAATTATCTCAGTATCTGGATAATGAGAACGTATTAAATTAGCATTTTTAAGAGCTACCATACAACATACTTTAGAACAATATTTATGTCCTCCGGGCATCTGATCTCTTGAACCTACACATTGAATCATGACAATTCTTCGTGGTATTTTACCTGTTGAGGGTACTTTAAGATGTCCATTAGTAGGTCCATTTACCCCCATTAATCTTGCTAATTGCATTTGACTTAAAACATCCTCATAGAATGGATGACCATATTCTGGACGTTTACTTGTATCGAAACGCTGATGTCCTGTGGCTATAACTACTGAACCAACAGTTAATGCTATAATTTCATCAATAACATCAAGATTAATTGCGTTTGTAGGACAAACTTCTATACATGCCCCGCATTTAATGCATGATTTATCATCAAGTGTATATGTACTTGGAACTGCTTGTGGAAATGGTTTATAAATTGATTTACGTTGATTTAAACCTTCATTCCATTCATCAGGAGTTAATGTTGGACATATTGACGTACATTTTCCACAACTAGTACATTTATCCGTATCCACATATTCCGGTTTTTTACGTAAACGAACATCAAAATTTCCAGAGTTCCTAGTTGATTTTTCAAGAACCGTATTTGTTAATAGAGTTATATTCTCATTATGAACCATCTCATCAATTACCGGATTTAATAGACAAGCAGCACAATCTTCAGACATTTTATCCGGAGTGAAAACTTTACCCACTTGAATCATTGCTCCTCCAACTGCAGGTCTTTCCTCTATTAATGTTACTTCCATTCCTTGTTTTGCTAAAGAATTAGCTGCAGTTATTCCTGATATACCTGCACCAATAACTAAAACACTTTTTTTTACATTGGTCGGTATTTTTTTTAGAGGTTCGTTAAATTTAACTGATTCAATACCTGAATTAATTAGGGATAATGCCTTTTTTGTTGCTTCTTCCTTGTTATATGTAACCCATGAACATTGTTCCCTTACATTTGGCATTTCAAACAGATATGGATTTAAAGGTTTTATATATTTTTGAAAAGTTGCACCATGTGTTATCTTAGAACATGCTGATATAACTACCCTATCCAAATCTTGACGTAAAATTTGATCTTTGATAATGTTTCTTCCTTCAAGAGAACATAAATTTTCATGATGCTTTATTATGACTACTTCCCCATTTTCTGATAATTTTTCTTCAATTTGGTTCAAATCTACATTATCAGATATGTTACCACCACAGTGACATAAGAATACTCCTATTTTATTTGTTTCTGACATGCAAAGTATCCTCCCTAGAATCATAATCTATTCCTAATTTATCAAGTAATGGTTCTACATTTACTGTATGAGTTTGGATACCCAATATCTTATATGGATCTGCACCCATATACAATGCAACTAGTTGAGCAATGTTCAATACAGCAAAATAATGTTTATCTCCAGTTTTTTCTTCCAATACTTGTTCATAACGATCAAATTGTAAATGACAATTAGGGCACATTACTAATAACAAATCAACATTTTCTTTGTGTAAACTTTCAAATTTATCTACAGTTGCATCTAATGATAATTCCCTATTTGCATATCTTTGTCTAAATCCACCACCACAATGGCGTGGTTTCTGATCATACCATCCTATTGTTGGAGCATCCATTACTTCACATATTTTATCTATTACTTCAGGATTTCTATAACCACATAATGTATCTTCATGATGTATCTTACAGTAATGACAACCATGATGCGTTGCTATATTTAAACCAGAAATATCTCTTTTTTTATTTTCTGGTATTTTATCCCTTAAATAATACAAAACATCCACTACATGGGTAATATCATCACTTGGATTAATATCTCCTTTAGTATATTGAAATTCTTCAAGCCCGTTTTCTTGGAATGCCCTGTTAATATGTTCTCTTACTTCATCTTTTTCGTTTAATGTTTTTGCTGCAGTTTTTAAGATGGCATAACAAGTTGCACACATTGGCACATACTGTTTATGATTATTTTTTATTGCTAAACTGAAATTTCTTGCAGCTAATGCTGTTGTGGATAATTCATCAAATATATCATAGTAATGTCCTAAACCAGTACAACATGACTGATTTCTATCAATAACATATTCCACTCCTAACTTATCAAAAACATATTTAGTTGAAGCTTCTATTCCAGGATATTCTGCAGATACAAGACAACTTCTAAATAGTGTGATATTTTCTGTAGGTATGAATTTTTTTATATCTTCCATCATTATACCCCTATTTTCTATTTCTTACATCTTTTATTTGTTCTACACGTTTCTTAAATCCAATAGCTTCTAATGTTTTATCTACTGATTTTTTTGCATCGGGATATAAAAACATACTTTCTAAACCTAATTCCTCCCTGACGTCTTGAAGTTGTTCTTGAAGATTTTCCCAATGTTTTCCATAGTCTATTTTTAATTGTCCATGATATTCTTCAGGAATCATTCCCAATCCTTCTGCAAGATAACTGTCTGCAAAACTCATGAAAGATTCTATTTTCTTTTTACCTACGTCTTCTTGTATTGCCATTTCACGAAGAATTTGATTTACTTCACATACGCTATTACCAACGGGACATACACTTTGACATGTGTAACAATAGAAACAATTCCAAATAATATCATCTTCAATTATTGATTCATCATTGTCTAAAACTCTTTTGATAATTTCTCTTGAATCATAATCGGAATGTCTTGATGCCGGACATGTAGAAGTACATAATCCACATTGTACACATCGCAACAATCCCAAATCCGAAGGTGCTTTTATATCTTTTAGTACTTTATGAGCAAGATCTTCTTCGGATTTTTGATTCATTTCACGTCTATTCAATTTTATCAAAACAATACACCTATTATAAAATTTATTTATTCATCATTCTTCAAGTACAAATTTTTATTAATTGATTTCATAAATATTACTTTATAATTATATTGTATTGATAATACCATATAAATAACACTGTTAATTATTAATGCTTTGAAGTAAAAAAAAATAAAAAAAGTTAGATAAAAGTTTAAAAATAAAAAAATAGAACAATGAAGATTATTTATCTTCTAAAGATATATCTAATTCTGCAAGTTTATCTCTTATTTTATCAGCAGAATCCCAATCTTTTTTAGCTCTTAAATCTTGTCTTACTTCTGTAATTATGTCCAATAAATCATCAGATAGGTCAGAACCAAGATTATCCTCTTGAATTATTGAAAATCCTAAAATTTCCTCGATGATTCTTAAACTATTAACAATTAAATCCAAGGAGTCTTTAGATATACTATTATCATTTAGAGCTTTATTGATTTTATGAGTAAATTCAAATAAGCTAGATAATGCAATAGGTGTATTAAAATCATTATCCATAGCATCAAAGAATTCTTTTTTAAATGTAGATAACTCTGATAAAATATCAGACAAGTCAGATTCAGGAAGATCTTCTGAATTAGCTCTTTCTAAAAGATTATTTCCAGTATTTTGTATACGTTTTAAACTGTTTTCTGCTTGTTTTAAAATATCATCACTAAAATCTATTGGACTTCTATAATGAGTAGATAAAACAAAGAATCTGTAAACTTCAGGTGAATAATCTTTTAATAATTCTTTTATAGTAATGAAATTACCTAATGATTTACTCATTTTTTCTCCACGCACATTTAAGAATCCAGTATGCATCCAATATTCTACTAATGGTTCTTTTCCACTGGCTGCTTCCATTTGTGCAATTTCTGCATCATGATGCGGAAATATTAAATCTAAACCTCCACCATGAATATTATATTGAGGACCAAAATAACTTTCAGTTATTGCTGTATCTTCTATATGCCAACCCGGACGTCCATTTCCCCAAGGAGAATCCCAATATGGTTTTTCATCCTGTTTTTTCCATAACGCGAAATCTTTAGCATCTTTTTTTGTAGTATCTACTTCTATCCTTGTATTTTGTAAATCATCTAAGTTACGATTAGATAACTTCCCAAAGTCTTCAAATTTAGAAACATCAAAATAGACTCCGGTTTCGGTATCATAAGCATATCCTTTGTTTATTAAATCTTCAATTTGTTTAATAATTTCATCCATGTGTTCTGTTGCCCTAGCATAGAAGTTTACATTATTTACATTTAATAAGGCCATATCTTCAAGGTATTCTTTTTCGAATCTATGTGATAATTCTAATGGATCTTCACCATTTTCTTTAGCCCTGTTAATTATTTTATCATCTATGTCTGTGATATTCTGTAAATAGAATACTGAAATTCCTTTATGTTTTAGGTATCTTACTATAACATCAAAAGAAATATATGTTCTTGCATGCCCTATATGAGAATAATCATAAACTGTAGGTCCACATACAAACAGTTTGAGTTTGTTATTTACTACTTTCAATTCTTCTTTTTCTCTAGTCATTGTATTATATACTTTAATCATGAAGTTCCCCTTTATAATTAGATAGTACTATTAGAAATATGTTAATATTTTTGTAAAAACTGATAAATAAGTTATTCTAAAATAAGATATTAATTAAAAAGCCAAGAAAGGGATTTGAACCCCTGTGATATGGTCTGCAGCCACACACCTAGCCTCTCGGTCATCTTGGCATTAACAAAATAAGATGTTAGCAATATAATGTTTACATTTAATAATATATAAACTTTTTGGATAAAAAATTACTGGAAAAATATTTAATAGAAATAGATAAAAAAATAAAAAAATAAAAATAAATAAATTTTTATGAAAATAATTATTTATAATCTTCAAGTGCTAATTGGATATCTGATGCTTTAACTGTTTTTCTTCCAGCGTGTTTTGCTAATATAACTGCATTTTCTGCAATATCCATAGCTATTTCTTCTAAAGCATTTGTTAATTCTATTTTAGCATCCTCACTTACTCTAGTTGCACCTGATTTTTTCAATAATCTTCCGAAAGGAGCTACAGGTAACTCTGACATATATTCACCTCCAATATAATATATAGTTTTAAAATAATAATATTTAAATATATTGTTATTAAACCAAAGTATAGATAAAGTGAGTGATAATAATAGAATATATTATTTTTTATCTCCTTTAAAATAAGAAAATAAGAAACAAAAAGATTAAAAATATAAAAAAAAATTAAGATATGTCTAAAAAAATAATATAATAAAAAAAATAATAATAAAAACTTTAGAAATAAAAAAAATGTTTAAAATAGGGAATCTTTTACAAATCCTATCCTAAATGAATTAAATATAACTAACAAAGTTAATCCTAAATCACCAATACCTACTGCCATCATTAAAGTAATTAAACCTAATATTGCAAGTATTACAAATAAAAATTTAACGGAAATTGATACTATAATATTCTGCTTAATAATTCCCATAGTTTTTCTACTTAACCTAAACAAGTAAGGCAATTTAGTTAAATCATCTTGCATTAAAGCTACATCAGCTGTTTCAATTGCCACATCTGATCCAACAGCACCCATAGCTATACCTACATTTGCCCGGGCTAATGCGGGTGCATCATTAATTCCATCACCCACCATTGCCACATCACCAAATTTATTTCTTATAATATCCAATATGTTTAGTTTATCTTCCGGCATTAAGTTAGCATAGACATATTGTACTCCTATTTGATTTGCAACACTACGTGCAGATTCTTTATTATCCCCAGTTAACATTATTGTTTTTATACCAACATTATTTAAAGTGGAAATTACTTCTTTGGATTCATCCCTAATTTTATCTTTGACAGAGATAATACCCATGAGATCATGTTGATTTCCTACAAATATTATTGTTTCTCCATTGGAAGAGTGTTCAACTACTTTAGAGTGATCAATTTCAAATTTACTTCCTTCAATCAAGGCTTCATTTGCTGCATAATACTCATAGTCACCAAATTTACCTACAATACCTTTACCTGGAACGTTTTTGAATTGAGATATGTTTAGTAATTTTATGTTATTCTTTTGTGCATAATTTACTATTGCTAATCCGATTGGATGAGTTGATTTGTTTTCTAATGAAGCTGCTATTTGTACTAATTCTTCTTTATTATAATGCTCATCTAATACTTTTATATCAACAACTTCTAATTTACCCTCAGTTAATGTTCCTGTTTTATCGAATATTACTGCCTTGATATTTCTCATTTCTTCTACGTGAGTACTTCCTTTAATTATTACTCCTTGTCTGGTTGCAGATGTGATTGATGATACCATACCTATAGGAGTGGATATTAAAAATGCACATGGACATGAAATTACCATAATTGATAATGCTCTGTAAATCCATTCTTTGAATACTGTCATATCTCCTCCCAATATTATTGGTGGAATAAATGCTACACATAATGTAATTACCACCATAGCAGGTGTGTAATATTTTGCTATTTTTTCTACAAGAGTTTCAGTTGTAGATCTGTTTAATTGTGAACGTTTTACTAATGTAACTATTTTTGAAATAACACTATCCTTTGATTTTTTAGTTACTTCTATTTCAAGATATCCATCCTCATTAACTGTTCCAGAATATACTTTATCACCAACATTTTTCGTTACTGGAACACTTTCTCCTGTAATTGATGCCTGGTTAATTGAAGATATACCTGAACTTACTTTACCATCTAAAGGTATTTTATCTCCAGGTTTAACGATTACTGTTTCACCTACTTCCACATCATCTACTTTAATAATTTCTTCATCGGACCCTCTTTTTACTCTTGCTGTTTCAGGAGCTATTTCGACCAGGGATTTTATAGAGTTTTGTGCTCTTAGCTCAGCATAATCTTCTAAAAATTCTGCTATATAATATAAAAATGTGATTGCAGCTCCTTCTTCTGGATGTCCTATTATAAATGAAGCTATACATGCTACTGTCATTAAAACTGCAGGACTAATTGTGTGCCTTTTGGTTATTGCTTTCCATCCCATTAATGCTATTTCGTAACCAGCTATTATAGCACCTAACATGAATACTGGTGTTGCGAGCATTCCGTTCATAATATTTAAATATTCTAATATGTGTCCTAGTACAAATAGTATTCCACTTGATACTATGATTTGAATTGATCTGTTTGCTAATAATGGTTTTCCTTCAGCTATTACTGGTTCTTCATCATCATCGTCATCAGAACAATCATCACAGTTACATATTTTTATATCATCATCACAACAATCATCATCACATCCACAAGAATGTTCATTATGAGAATGTTCTGAATCATGAGAATGATCATGTCCTCCACAAGTACAAGAATCCCCCTCATGAGAATGTTCTGAACCATGAGAATGATCAGATTCATGAGAATGATCATGTCCTCCACAAGTACAAGAATCCCCCTCATGAGAATGTTCTAAATCATGAGAATGATCAGATTCATGAGAATGATCATGTCCTCCACAAGTACAAGAATCCCCCTCATGAGAATGTTCTGAACCATGAGAATGTTTTTCATCTGCACAATCATCACAGCTACATATTTTAATATCCACATCTTCGTCAAAATCTATTTTTTCCCTGTGGTCATATTGAGAATAATCTGTTGATTCTTGATAGTTTTTGAGTAATTGTTTATCATAATGTTCCATAATTTCACAATGATCATCAGGACATTCTGGATCCATACATATGTAATTATAATGTCCGGGATCTTTGCAGATTGCTTCTTGACAATCTGAATCATAACATTCATTGTGTTCTTCAGTATTTTCTAATTTATGTAGTTTTTGAAGCATTTTTTTATTATAATGTTCTTCTAATTCACAATGATCGTCATGACAGTCGGGATCTAGACAAATGAAATCATAATGTTCTGGATTAGTGCAGTTTTCATCATGACATTTTGGCATGTGCGTTTTTTTAGTGTTGTTTTCCATTTTACCATCTTTATTATTTTGAATAATTTGAGTATTATTTTAAATTTGATATGTTAATAATAATTGTTATATGATAATATGTTCATATGTACATATAAATGTTTTTAATAATATATTAAAATTAAAAAAAAAATCAAAAAAAAGAAATTACAGGAAAATCCTGATAAAATTAATTAACTTCCCTATTTCCAGAAGAATTAGAAACAACAATAGTTTTTCCATATTCTCCATTTTCTGAATCTACAGAACTTGTTACAGAACTATTAGAACTATTAGTACTAGTATACGTATCATTACTATCCGTACTATTAGAATTAAATAAGTTTATAAAATCAAAATTATCTATAGCAAGGAGTATACTATTTATTTCATTTGACACCCCATCAACATAGTATTCTTTAGTTACATATACGATTGACGGAATATTATTATTTATGATTTTTTCTGAAACTGATTCTGTATATGAATGACTATCAGGAGTATACATGCCTACCCCAGTATTATTTGAAATATAATCTACAACCATTTTAGAAGTATAAGTATCATTGGATGGAACAAATACATATGAATTTGAATCATTAGTACTATGAATATCTGCTGTAAAATTATAACCATTTTTTATAATATCTTGGACAGCAAATTCTGATGCTAAACTTTCAGACATTTCATTTACCGTTAGATTATTTTCATTATTTTCTTCACCCTCATTACTTGAAGAATATGAAGCATTAACTATATATACATCATAACAATATTTGAATGTATCATCATTTTGTAATGTTGGAACAATAGCATTTGCAGATTTTTGTTTTGCATCAACACCCAAAATCAATGCTACCTTAATATCCGAAGAAGGATTACCAAAACCAGAAATTTTAGTCACTGTACCATAAGAATTTTGACCCACCATTTTATATTGTACATCCGGAACATCAGAAGTATTATTTGTCACATTTTCTGGTTCTTCAGGATCAGGTGTTGAAAAACCACCATTTAACACAATAGTTAGACCCATAACCACAATAACAGCCATTATAAGAACTATAACCAATTTAGAAGAACCAATTGGGACCTTACCCGAATCATCATACATAATCTAACCTCCTAATTTAAAATTTCTTATAAAATAAACTCCTAAGATATTAACCAATATAATAATTAATATGTATCTCAATAAATAAGAAATTAATGTTTAACTAAAAAATCAAAAATAACCCCCCGGAAGCAATATAATAAAAAAAAGAATAAAAAAACAGATTCAATTAAAATAACACCAAATAATAACCTTAAAACAAAAATAATAATTTAAACATTGACATAAAAAAAAAACAAAATTAGCCAATAAAAAAAAATATTAAAAATAAATATATTAAGTTGTTTAAACTAAACTTTAATTAATATAGACTATAGAAATATTTTAAATCTATAAAAAATAAAACGATACAAAAATAATCTCTGCTTTTTGCAGAAAAAAGAACCAAAAAAAATTTACACCAAAGGTGATAAAATGACAGGAATTGTTGGATATGGAGCACATGTTCCCTCTTACAGAATCAAAGTAGAAGAAATTGCTAAAGTATGGGGAGATGACCCAAACTCTATTTCAAAAGGATTAGTCGTTAATGAAAAATCAGTACCTGGACCAGATGAAGATACTGTTACAATAGCAGTAGAAGCAGCAAGAAGAGCATTAAAACGTGCAGAAATAGACCCACAAGACATAGGAGCAATATATGTTGGATCAGAATCACATCCATATGCAGTAAAACCTACTGCCACAATAGTTGCAGATGCTATAAGAGCTTCTCCAAACCTAACCGCAGCAGATTTAGAATTTGCTTGTAAAGCTGGTACTGCAGGAATTCAAGCAGCAGTAGGACTTGTTAAATCAGGAATAATCAAATACGGACTTGCAATAGGAGCAGACACATCACAAGGTGCACCAGGAGATGCATTAGAATATACTGCAAGTGCAGGAGGAGCTGCATACATTATTGGTGAAGACAACACAATAGCCGATATAGAAGAAACATGCAGTTTTACCACAGATACTCCTGACTTTTACAGAAGAGAAGGTGAAACTTACCCATCACACGGTGGAAGATTCACAGGAGAACCAGCATACTTCAAACACGTTCTTGGAGCTGCAAACAGAATGTTAGAAAAAACCGGGACAACAGCAGAAGATTATGACTATGCAGTATTCCACCAACCAAATGGAAAATTCTACATAAGAGCAGCAAGAAAACTAGGTTTCAGCGAAGAACAATACAAACAAGGATTACTAACACCAAACATAGGAAATACATACTCCGGAGCAACACCATTAGGACTAGCATCAGTCCTTGACATAGCAAAACCAGGAGACAAAATATTTGCAGTATCCTATGGATCAGGTGCAGGAAGTGATGCATTCACCATAACAGTAAATGATAGAATTGAAGAAGTCAGAAATAAAGCTAAAACACTAGAAGAAATACAAGAAAATTTAACTTACGTAGATTATGCTACTTATGCTAAATTTAAAGGAAAAATAAAAATGGAATAAAAAAAAACTCATAACAAAGGTGAAAAAATGAGAGATGTAGCAATAGTAGGAGTATCCCAAACAAAATTCGGAGAACTATGGGATAAATCATTCAGAGATTTAGTTGTTGAAGCAGGAGTAGAAGCAATAAATGATGCAAACATGTCTGGAGACAAATTAGATGCAATGTACATAGGAAACATGAGCGGAGGTTTATTTGTAGGCCAAGAACACATAGGATCATTAATAGCAGAACATTCTGGTTTAACACCTATACCATTCACAAGAGTAGAAGCAGCTTGTGCATCAGGTGGATTAGCATTTAGACAAGCAATAATGGCAGTAGCATCAGGTTATTACGATAATGTTATGGCAGCAGGTGTTGAAAAAATGACAGACGTAGTAGATGCAACACCAGCTATTGCAGCAGCAGCTGACCGTGAATGGGAAGCACAACAAGGAGTTACTTTCCCATCCTTATATGCTATGATGGCAAGAAGACACATGTATGAATATGGCACTACTCGTGAACAAATTGCAGGATTTGCAGTTAACGGACATAAAAATGGTGCATTAAATCCTAAAGCACAATTTCAACGTGAAATTAGTGTAGATGCTGTGCTAAATTCTACAAAAGTAGCATCACCATTAAATATTTTAGATTGTTCACCTGTTTCAGATGGTGCATCTGCAGTAATCGTATGTCCAGCAGAAGATGCTAAAAAATACAGTGACACACCAATATATGTAAAAGCATCAACACAAGCTTCAGATACTATAGCTTTACACAGCAGAAAAAGTTTAACACAACTTAACGCAACAATAACCGCTTCCCGTAAAGCATATGATATTGCAGGATTAGAAGCAAAAGATATGGATATTGCAGAAGTACATGATTGTTTTAGTATAAATGGATTAATCGCGATAGAAGATTTAGGATTCTTTGAAAAAGGAAAAGGAGGACAAGCTATCGAAGAAGGATTAATTGCAAGAAACAGTCAAATTTCTGTTAACACATCCGGTGGACTTAAAGCAAGAGGTCATCCTTTAGGTGCTACAGGAATTGCACAAGTAGCTGAAGTAACTTGGCAATTGAGAGGAGATGCAGATAAAAGACAAGTTGATGGTGCTGAAAATGGTATTACACATAATGTAGGAGGTACCGGAGGTACTGTCGCTATCCAAATATTATCAAGAAACAATTAATTGTCCAATATTTAATTCACCTCCATCATTATAACTTTTTTTAAACAAAAATATTTAACTTCATAAGAATAATATCTAATATTATATGGAGTTTAAATATGAGAAATATTGGAAAGACAGTTATAACTATTATCATCATAGGTTTAATTGTAATAACCATACCCTATTTACTAAATGAACGAATTACGCATGAAAAACTAGGCTCAGATGATACAGGTTATGTGACAAAAGATGTATACAATTATTTTAATTCAGAAAAAACTATTATCATGATTACGGGAATACATCCTAGAGAACCCTTAGCAATAAATCCAGAAATTGAATCATTAAAACAGTTTGCACTTACAAATAATGTTAAAATGATTAATTATAATGTAACTGTCACTAAAGATAAAGAAGATTTTAAAAAAGGCAGATATAATGGAGAACATTTAGTTGCTAACTATATTTTGCCCGATATTTATAGCCTAAAAGCGGATGTGATAATTATTAGTCATTCACATGAAGAAGGTTATGGAGAAGGATTTTATCTTGCAACTCCTGCAATGGATGAAGCTTCTGTTCGTTTAGGAGAAGGTGTGAAAAATTCGGGTATAGATTTTAATTATTTTAGAACACCAACTAATGAAACATATAAAAGTACTTCCATAGAATTAGTTTCCAAACCTTTGGCTGATGCTGGTTATCCTACATTAGTTTATGAAATTCCTGAAAATATAACTGAACAAGATTCCACGGATAGAACTTTAGATTTGTTAAAAGTAGTTTATAAAATGATAAGCGAATAAAACTCTTATTTTTTTTTAATTAGAATGTTGGCATGAACTCGTTTTTGTAATACTCTTTATCTGGATGAAACTTTTTTTAGTATGCTTGTTCTTATGTATATCTAATTTTGTGAAAAAATTTCTTACTAAAACCTCCTATTGAGTGCTTACCAGATGCTTTTAGATTAAATTTAATAAAGGTGAGCGAATTAAAAGAGGACTCTATAAAACAAGCAACGGAACATTAATAAATGCCGATATCAATGCAGCATATAATATTATACGCAAAAGTAGTAGAAATTCCCCAAATAACGACTGTACTAGTGGGCATGGACTGTCCCAGGGAAAATCAAAAAAAATACGAGACCATTTTAAAAAATAAACAATAAAAAAAATGCTCTTGTTACATTTTGATTTGAAGAAAGGCATAAATTTAGGTATTATTTTTTTGAAAAAAAAAGGTTAATCTTTTTTTAGATTAATACTTTTTCTCTTGAAACTAATTTATGCTAAGTCTCAATTATGTAATGCTATGAATTCATCACGATAATGATCTAATCTAAGAACATATTTATCAAGTTCTAAATCATATTCTCTTAATACTTTTTCTTCTGCTTCTAATTCTATAGAACATCCATCAAATAATAAGAGTTTAACTTCCAGTAATGTGAAATAATCTGAAAATAATGTTATTGCCAAATTGATATATTCATCAGATTCATAAAATGGATCCAATAATAAACATTCTATCATTTCTTTAATTTCTACAAAAAATGGATATTCATGTGTTATTAAATCGTTAGAGTATAAATTGTCCGAAATTTTATCAAAAGAATCTAATATTAAATTAATTATTTCCATTGCTACAACTGTAGATAATCCTTTAGGAGTATCTGTATCCATACTCCAATAAGTAGCAGATGTTACATTTTTTAAGGAATCGAACAAGGATATAATTAATTTTTTATACTCGGTTATATCTCCAAAAAATAAATTATTAAAGTCGAGAATTTTATCCATATATTTCCACTCTTATATTGTTATATGAAGTTTTGTTAGAAAAAGAATAAATAATTTAATAAAAAAATTATAAAAAAAAGTAATCCATGAAAAATTATCATGGATTTTCCCCTAATATTAATACTTTAGAAAGTTCCTAATAGTTTAATTTATAGGTAATTTAACATTTTATAGGTTTTAACCTACTTACATTGGAGGCATTCCGCCCATTCCATCCATACCTTGAGCTGCTGCTACATCTCCTTGGCTGGAGGATGCAATTACATCATCGATTCTTAAAATCATTTCAGCTGCTTCTGCTGCAGATTGAATTGCTTGTTTTTTAACTCTTTGAGGTTCGATAACTCCTGCTTCTTTCATGTCTGCTACTCCACCTTCAAATACATTTAATCCCATGTATATTGAATCTTCGTGAGCTGCTCTTAAATCTACTAAGGAGTCTATGCTGTCTAGACCTGCATTTTCTGCTAAGGTTCTTGGTACAACTTCTAATGCATCAGCAAATGCCATAACTGCTAATTGTTCTCTTCCACTGATTGTTTCTGCGTAGTCTTTTAATCCTTTTGCTATTGCTATTTCAGGAGCTCCTCCACCAACAACAACTTTTCCATCTTCTACTGTTGAAGCTACTACACCTATTGCATCTTCTACTGCTCTTTCGATTTCGTCTACTACGTGACTGGTTGAACCTCTTAATAATAAGGTTACTGCTTTTGGATCTTTACATTCTTTTACAAAGATCATGTCGTCACCGGATACTTTATCTTCAGCTACTGATCCTGCATCTCCTAAATCTTCTGCGGTTAGGTCTTGGATGTTTGTTACGATTTTTGCACCGGTTGCTTTTGCTAATTTTTCCATGTCTGATTTTTTAACTCTTCTTGTTGCTAAGATTCCTGCTTTTGCTAAGTAGTGTTGTGCTAAGTCATCGATACCTTTTTGACAGAATAATACGTTTGCTCCAGCGTTTACTAATTCATCTACCATTTCTTTAATCATTGCTTCTTCTTGTTCGATGAATGCTTGCATTTGTGCTGGGTCGGTAATTCTGATTTCTGCATCTACTTCTGTTTCTTTAACTTCTATTGCACTGTTTACTAATGCGATTTTAGCGTTTTCAATGTTTGTAGGCATTCCTGGGTGTACTCTTTCTTTGTCTATGATTACTCCAGATACTAATTCTGAGTCTTCTATTGCTGCACCGTCTTTTGATTCGATTTTTATTTGTTCGATGTCTACTTTACCGTCTTCTTCTACTTGACTTACTGCGCCAACAATTAATTCTGCTAATGGTTCTCTTGCTTTTTCTGTTCCTTTTCCGGTCATTGCTGTCATTGCTACTTTTAGTAATGTTTCTTTATCGGAAGTGTCGAGTGATATTGATTCTAGTAATTCTTGTGCTTTTTGTGCTGCTTGTCTGTAACCTAATGCTACGATGGTTGGGTGGATGTCTTTGTCTAATAATTCTTCTGATCTTTTGAGTAATTCTCCTGCGATGATTACTGCTGTTGTTGTTCCGTCCCCTACTTCGTCTTCTTGGGTTTTTGCTACTTCTACTAGCATTTTTGCTGCTGGATGTTCGATGTCCATTTCTTTTAGGATGGTTACTCCATCGTTTGTTACTACGATGTCTCCGATTCCGTCAACGAGCATTTTGTCCATACCTTTTGGACCTAATGTTGTTCTTACGGTTTCTGCTAATACTTTTCCTGCTAATATATTGTTTCTTTGTGCATCTCTTCCTAAAGCTCTTGATGTTCCTTCAGGTAAGATGATTAATGGTTGTTGTGTTTGTTGTGCCATTTTATTACCTCAAATTAAATTCTAATAATTTTTTTTTAGTTTATAATATTTCATTAAAATAATTTTTTTACAATCAGTCTATATTCATTAATGGGTTTGACATTATATAAATACTTTATGGTTATTTTTCTGTACTGAATACAGAAAAACATTAATGAAAATAAATTAAAATTTAAAATAAGTAAAAACTTTGCAAAAACAGTAAAATAAAAAAAGGAGTGAAATAAGAGGATTATTCTTCTAAATTAACTGGATTTTTTACCCAAATAATTTTATCCCCATCTCTAGCACGTTGACAGAAACCACGTTTTTCTAAAGCTTTAAGTGTTTTTGCAAAACTTTCTTTTTCAAGCTCAGTAAAACCTAAGTCCATCAGGTAATCATATAATTCACTAGCACTATGTGCATCCGGTAATAAATGATATATTTGTGATTGGAAACTAGTTAAACCAGGCAATGGTTTAGAAATCATTGCATTGAAATAATCTTTGAATTTAGCCATATCACCTAACTGAATATCTTTATCATTAACAACCTCGTTTAATCTACTTATTTCTTGATCTAATTTTTCATTATTATCTTTTAATACTTCTGCTTTTTGTAAATCAGCTTTAAGAGAGGTTATTTGTTTTTCATAATCAGATTTTAAATCAGCTTTTTCCAGTTCTAATGCACGAATACGTGGCTGTAAATCTTTAAGTTTATCCAATTCCTCGTTTTTATCATATAACAATTGTTTATGGTCATCTATATCCTTATTTTTTCTGTCAACAAGATCTTTTAGTTCTTGAATTCTAGCATTAGAACTAATTACAGCATCCCTACTTTCATGTAATTCATTAGTTTTTTCATCCAACTCGGAACGAATATTGGAAATTAGTGCTTCTTTTTCTGTTATTTCAGAAGATAAGACATCAATTTGTTCAAGTTTTTTGTTAGAATCAGAAACCTCTGTTTTCAAGGAATCAATAACCGTGTCTTTCTGAGATATTTTAGTATTTAATTCGTCAATATCATCATCTTTAAGTTTGAGTTTGTTTTCAAATCTTCCTATTTGTGCATTTAAGTCAGATAATAATTCATCTTGTTTTGATATTGTAGTGTCTTTAGCTTCAATGATTGATTCTGATTGTGCAAATTTAGCAGAACTTTCTTCTACTTGATTATTTAATGAAACTAAATCTTTTTGTAGAGAATTAATTGTTTCATTTAATTCTTCTATTTTATATTGTCTTTGACTTAACAAGGAATTTAGTTTTGATAATTCATTATCTTTTTCATTAGATTCATTAGTGAATTTTTCATTTAATTTGAATATTTCATCTTCTTTAGCTTTTAGTTTATCATCAACAAGTATTGAATCTTTAGCAAGTTTATCTTTTAATTGCTTAATTTCTTCTTGAGAGACTTGGATATTATTACGTAAATCTTTTATAGTTTCTGTTTTTGAAGCAGATTCTGATTGAGCAGCTTTAAGTAGTTTATTTAATTGTGAAATTTCAATATTTTTTAGTTCAATTTTTTGTGGAAGTGCTGCTACTTTATCTGATTTTTCTTGAACTTCTTCTTTAAGTTTGCTTATTTGGTTTTCATTATATTTTTTAACTGCGAAAGATTCATCTTTTAATTTATCATAGCTTGCATCTTTTTCTTTTATTGTTAATTCTAGTGTTTCTTTATCTTGTTTTAATTTGTTAAGAAGAATATTTTTATCATTTAATGTTTTATCCAAATATTCATTTTCGGTTCTTAATTTTTCGTTGTTGTTTAAGAAACCGGACATGTTTTCGTTTAAATCATCTATTTGTTTAGTTGTGGATTTACGTAGCTGATTATAATCTAGTTTAAGTTTATCATATTCTGCATCTTTTTCGTATAATAACTTTTTAGTTTCTTTAAGTTCTTCTTGTAAATCGATTGAATCTTCTGAAGCTTTTGAATCAATATCTACTGAGTCTAATTGGACTTTTAATGATGCTATTTCCTGGTCTTTTTGAGATAATAATGATTCTAATTCTTTGATTTTATCTGAATTGGACTCATCATCTAAAGTTAATGTATTAATTTCTAAGTCTTGTTCATTGGTTTTTTCTGTTAGTACTTTTAATTCTTGTGACACTTTGTTGTTGTCTTCTTGTAAATTATTGTATTTAAGTTCTAATGTTTCATATTGTTGTTTGAAAGATTTTATTGTTGCATCTTTTTCAATTAAATCTAATTGTAGTGCATCGTATTCTTGTGTTTTGTTTTCTAAGTCATGTTTTAATGCGTTGAATTCTTCTTCATCAATTTGTTCTTCAGATATATATGTTTCTAATTTTTTGTTTAATGATTCTATTTCTTCATCTTTAGAAGATAGTAATTCTTCTTTTTCGGATAGTTTTTGTTTAAGAGAATCTATTTCTTCTTTTTGTGAATCAGTTACTTGAATTGGAATTTCTTCGGTATCAACAGATTTCTTTAATTTGGCGTTTTCATTTTCTAGTTCTGTTAATTTAAATTCGTTTATTTTATTCAAGTCTTTGATTTTTTGTAATTCTGCTTGAACTTCTATTAGTTCATTTGATTTTTTTGTGAAATCTTCGATTAAAGCAGACATGTTATCTGATGAAGGTTTTTCATTAGATAATTTTAGTGTTTCATTTTCTTCTTTTAATACGGATATTTCTGATTTTAGTTGACTTATTTCATCGGATTCATCATTGTTTTTTAGTTCTTCTATTGTTGATTCTAGTTCAGATATCTGACTGTTTAATTGATTTAATTCTGTATCTTTAGATTCTATTATTTTTTGAGCTTCTGTTTGGTCTGTTGTTGATAATTTCTGGTTTAATGATTCTATTTCTTCTTCGTATTTTTTGATTTTTTGGTCTCTGCCTGTTATTTCTATTGTTAACTGATTTTTAAGTATTGGAATTTCTTTAAGTTCTTCTGTTTGTCTGTCAATTACTGAGCGTAGTTGTGTAATTTCTGTTTGTGATGATAATTTTTTTAATTCTTCGTTTTGTTCTTTAAGTTTGGTTAGTTCTAATTTAAGTTCTTTATCTGATTGTTCGTTTGAATCTGTATGTACTGATTTTAGTAGTTCAATTTCTTTTATTTGATCTTCAATTGTATTTTCTAGGTCAGATATTTGTTGTTTGTATTCTGATTCGATTCCTTCTGTTCCAGTACTTGATGAATTCATTTTTGAATTTAGTTCACTTATTAAAAGATCTTTTTCTTTTAATTGTGTGTCTTTTTCTTGAAGTTGAAGATCTTTTTCTTTAAGGATTGTTTCTTTCTTGTTTACTTCGTCAGTAAGTTCATTTATTCTTGTGGTTAAGTTACTGTTTTGATTTTCATTTTGGATTAAAACATTTTTAACTACTTCATTTGTTTTAATATCCCTATTTTCTTCGTTCAATTGTTCTTTAAGATTGTTAATTTCTTTAAAACAAGATTTAACTAATTCTCTCAACTCTTCTGATTCTACATCCTTTAAAAACGCCATTGTGATCACTATTTAATATATATTTAATTCAAACTTTTAAACTTTTTCTTTAATAAAAAACTATAATTTAATTCTTTTAAGATTAAGACAATAATCTCCCCCATACGCTACCAATAAACCTACTAAAAAACCTCCCAATACATCAGAAGGATAATGCACTCCCATATACAATCTTGATAACATCACCAATATAGGAATAATCCATAAATAATAATTATCATAATTTTTAGCCAATAAATAAATCATTGAAACTGAGATAGAAGTATGACCTGAAGGGAAAGAATAATCACTTTCAGTAGCAAGAACCACCAACGATGACAATACAGTATAAGGTCTTGGTCTCATTATAATAATTTTAAGTAATTGAGTTACAATTGTGACTAATATAAGAATAATAATCATTCTCTTTGCAACACTTTTTCCTTTTTCATTACCACAAAAATACAATATTAATGCAATTAAAATCCAAAAAAATATTAAACCCATATATGATATTAACAATACAACATTATCCAGCAACATACTATGATAAGATAAATTAATAAATTCTAATATAAATTGGTCAAGTGATTGTAATATTAATAACATAACATCACCTAAAAAAGAAAAAAATTGAAGATTATAAGTATAATTTAGAAATTAATTGTGCATTTAAGATAGAAGCACCTGCTGCACCACGTATAGTATTATGGCCAACAAGAGTATATTTGAAACTGTTCTCAAATACATCCTCCCTTACTCTTCCTACTGAAACACTCATACCATGACCAGCATCCCTATCCATACGAGGTTGAGGCCTATCCTCTTCTTTTCTAACAATTACCGGTTGTTCTGGAGCAAAAGACAATTTTTCTTTCTGAGGAATACCTTTAAAATCATTCATAGCTTTCTCAATATCTTCCACTGTAACATCATCATCTTCAAACTCTATTGAAACAGATTCTGTATGTCCATCCACAACACCAACCCTATTACATGATGCACTTAAAGGGAAATTAGCTTTTTCAACTAGACCACCGTTTACTTTACCTAATAAATGTAAAGTTTCAGATTGCATTTTTTCTTCTTCGCCACCAATATATGGTATGACATTATCCAAAATACCCATTGATGGTACTCCATTGTATCCTGCACCACTAACTGCCTGCATAGTAGTTACAGAAACTCTTTTAAAAGTATATTTATCAAACAATGGTTTTAATGTTAAAGTTAATGCAATTGTAGAACAGTTAGGATTTGTTACAATACAACCATCCCATCCATTTACATCTTTTTGTGTTTCCATCATTTCCAAGTGTTCCGGATTAACTTCTGGAATAACTAATGGAATATTTTCTTTCATACGATTTACACTAGCATTAGATGCAACTATGAATTTTTCAGCAAAAGCTGCTTCAACTGGTTCAGCCAGTCCTGCTGGAAGAGAAGCAAATACGAAATCAACATCATCACTTACTTCTGATGGATCAGTATTAACTATTCTCATTTCCCTAACTTCTTCAGGAATAGGTGTTGTTTGATGCCATGTTACTGCATCTTCATATTTTTTTCCGGCAGATCTTTCAGAAGCTGCCACGTTAACTATATTAAAATCTGGTACTTGGGACAATAATTGAATAAATCTTTGTCCTACCATTCCAGTAGCACCAAGTACACACACATTTCTTACCATAAATTTCACCTTTATAAACCTAGTACATCAAACATGTCAGCTATAGGTTTTTCTTGTTTGTTCATTAAATAATTTACTGCTCTTATTACACCATTAACAAATGCTTGTCTGGTTGAAGCTCTATGGATAACTTCTATTCTTTCACCATCACCACAGAACATTACTGTATGATCTCCTACAATATCGCCACCACGTACTGCATGAATACCTATTTCATCTTTTGGTCTTTTACCAACCATTCCTTCTCTTCCATAACATGCAGAATCATTTAAGCTTAAATCTAGATTTTCTGCAACTATTTCTGCTGCACGTTTAGCAGTTCCTGAAGGTGCATCCTGTTTATTATGATGATGTGCTTCCACTATTTCAACATCATATTCATGACCCAATATTTTAGCTACTTGTCCTACTATTTCGAAGAAAACATTTACTCCTGTGGCCATGTTAGGTGAAATTACTGCTTTGATATTGTTTTCTTTGATTGCATTATGCATCACTTCTAATTGATCATCTTTAATTCCAGTAGTTCCTACAACAACATTTACTCCACATTCAGCACATATTTTCACTGTTTCTACTGCTGCTGTTGCAATGGTAAAATCAATTAGTACGTCAGGTTTTACAGCTTCCAGTTCTGATTTAAGATCTTGTGAGCCTATGATTTTAACTCCCATAGTTCCTAAACCTATTTGTTCACCTAAATCTTTTCCTGCTAATGGAGAATTTGGCATTTCTATACCTAGTACTACTTCCATATTTTCTTGTTCTTGTACGGTTCTTATAATTTTTGAACCCATATTTCCTAGACAGCCAGTTACTGCTACTCTTATCATTTTTTCACCTTATATTAATTCATATCTTTTAAGAATTTCTTGTAATATTACATCGTTTTCTTTGCTCATTTCTTTTAATGGCATTCTTAATCCGCCAGCATTTTTACCCATTAAATTTAATGCTCTTTTTGCAGGAGCTGGACTTGCTTCAATAAACATTACATCCATTAAATCAAATAATTCGTTGGATAATGTTCTAGCTTCATCATAATTTCCTTCTAAAGCTTTTCTTACCATTGTTGAGGTTTTATTCGGCATTATATTAGCAGCTACACTTATTACTCCTCTTGCTCCTTGTGCTATCATAGGTAATGTTAATGAGTCATTTCCTGATAATACTGTGAAATCTTTAATGTCTTGCTTTTCAATTTCATTAAATACTGTTGCTAACTTATTTAAATCTGGATTTGCTTCCTTTATTGCAATTATATTGTCTAATTTTGCTATATCAATTATTGAATCTACTGATAAATCTATACCTGTTCTTGAAGGTACATTATATGCTATTATAGGAATGTTATTTGAATCATTTAATAATTTAAAATGATCATATAATCCACTTTGTTGTGGTTTGTTATAATAAGGAGTTATTACCAAAGCTGCATCTGCACCAGCATCTTCAGCATATTTTACTAAATCCATTGCTTCTGCAGTTGCATTACTTCCTGCTCCTGCAATTGTTACTGCTCTTCCATCTGCTTGATCAACCATTATGTCGATTACTTTTTGATGTTCTTCATGAGTCATTGTTGCAGATTCACCGGTTGTTCCTGCTGCAAGAATTCCTTCTACTCCTCCATCTATTAGAAAATCTATTAAGTTTCTATATGCTTCTTCATTAATTTTTTTGTCATCATCTAATGGTGTGACCATTGCTACATGTGTTCCATCTAAATTCATTTTAAAGTCTCCCTTATTAACTCGTATGCTCTATCACCATCACCCCAATCAACAAATACTACTACTGATGTTTGACTTGAGGATAATTCAACAATATTTATGTTATTTTCATGTAATGGTTTTGTAATGCTTGCTATGATGCCAGGGGTGTCTATAAAATCATGGCTTACCACTGATATCATTGCTATTTTTTGTCCTAATGAAAGTGAACTTAATCTGTCGCCACCTATTACTAATTCATGTAATACTTCATGTGCTTTAATTGCATCTTTTTCTTCAAAGAATAATGTAATTGAACTTTCGCCTGTTGATATTCCGTATATACCAATATTATTATCACTTACTTTCTTGGTTATGTCAGCAATAATTCCCTGTTTATTCATTAAGTCTTCGCCTACAACTGCAATGACTGATAATTTTTCATTAAGCTTCATTATTGATATTACTTCATCTTCTGGGTGTGCCGGTCCAATAATGTCTGTTCCATGAACTCTTAAATCACCATATTCAAAACTTATTATTTTTGCTTTGATGTCAGGATCCTTGTATCTTAAAGCGTTTGGATGTAATACTTGTGCACCATAATTAGCTAAATCTACCATTTCTTCTACAGTGATTTTATCTAATTTTTCGGCATTGTCTAGTTTTCTAGGGTCTGTAGACATAACTCCTTTTACATCAGTTACTATTACAACTTCATCTGCATCAATACAGTGACCTAAAAGAAATGCTGAAACATCACTTCCTCCTCTTCCAAGAGTTGTTACTGATCCTTCTAAATCTTTTCCTAAAAATCCACAAATTACTGGAATTATTCCTTGATTAATTAGTTTGGTAATGTGTTCCTGAACTCTTTTTTTTGTTTCTTCACGGTCTATTTTTGCATTCAGATAATCACTATCTGTTATTACTGGCCATTTTTCATTGAATGGATCAATATATTCAGATTTTACACCTAATGATTCTATTGTTGCTGCCATTATACGTACACTTTGCATTTCACCCATTGAAAGGATTCCTGCTAATTGTTTTGAAGTAACTGTATCACCAATTGATTCTTTGACTAATTTTATTGATTCATCAGTTGTTTTATTTATAGCAGAAACTACTACTACAACTTTACTTCCTTGCATATATTCATTTACAACTGAATTAGCTGCTTTTTGTATACGTTCACCTGAACCTACAGATGTACCTCCGAATTTCGCCACAACTATTCCCATAAATTCACCTTTATTTATTTGATATAGATTTTAAATTTTAGTTAACAATATAATTATTCCTAATAATATATGTGATTTTTTAGTAAATAAAATTAATGCAAAAAAAGTGGAGTTTTATATTTTAAAGGCCCTGTAGAAATCATATGAATAAAGTGTGAAAAGTAATACTTTTTATCAATGCTATTAAGTTGAGTTATTTTTTTATCTTTTTTTATGCTCTTTTGATATTTCCTGGAAATTTGTTGGTTATGTCTTTTACTATTCTTTCTGTGTTTGGTGGATCGATTAAGGATGAAGATAAATCTTCTATCATCTCGTATATACAAAATTCTAATAATTTTAGTTTAAATTCTTCTTTTTCTCTTAATAATACTATTAATATGTCTTTGAATAAACTGAGTGCAGTTGATATGTTGATTTGGTATCGTCTTTTTTTGTTTTTTGAGATTAATATTGTCATAAATCTTTCTCCGTCTTGTTTAAGTGTCATAGTCATGTTGTATGTTAATATTTTAGCGTAGAAGTCTTGTTTTATGCATATTTCTTTTCTACCGCTGAAATTTTCTATTTCGTGTATGTTTTTTAATCGGTCAAATTCTGTTTCTATACTCCATCTTTGATGATATAACTCTTTAAAATCATCATATGGTGCCATTTCTTTTGTTAAATTTGTAATAAGGTATTCTTTATTTTCTTCTTCATCATTTTCTTTTTCTAATTTTATTTCGATTATTCTTAGTTTAATTCGTCCTTCTTTTAGGTATTTTTCTTTTATTTCTTTATTTTCAGCATTTTTTAAACGAGTATTATTTATGTTAATCCATATGTTTTCATCCTGTTTTGTTAAATTTTCGCGTTCTTTTTTGAATGTGGAGTCTTTTAATCGTATTATGAAATAGGAGTTTTGTTCTATGATGTTTAACATCATTTCTAGTGAGTCATATCCTCTGTCACCCATAATTATGCTGTTTTCTAAATCGATGATGTTTTTAAGCTCATTTATTTGTCTAGATGCAAGTTTAGGTTCGCTAGTTGCTTTAATATTGATGCTAGCACTTATTACCATATTAGTTAGTGTATCAGTTATACATGAAATTCTTGCTCGTGGAATAGTGTTTTTAGCATCTAATTTGGACTTAATTCCATATTTTTCGTTAGTAATAGTATGATTAGTTAGTGTTATGATAGAAGTATCTGCTGCAAGTAATGATTTTCCATTATATTTATGTAAATGTTTTAATTGTTTGTATACGTTATGAATTAACTTATCATTTTCCTCTTTAAATAATTCAGGGAGTAAATTTTGTCTTCTTTGGCAAAAAGCAGAACCTGAAACTTTAAAAAACCAATTTTTTTCAATTCTTTTGATGAAATGTCTAGCTTGTGAATTAATGTTTAATCCATTATTATTCAATATAATACCTGCTGTGTTTTCGGGAGTTAATTTTTTTGAATATATGAAGTTATTTTCATTAACATAATACTTTTTATCTATATTTCGTAAATTGGATAATGTGTTGGATACTATTACTTTTGAAAACATGATAAATCAAACCACCAAAATATTACATAATGTTTTTTATAGATGATGTGATGCAAAAAAAAATATTAGATTAAAAACAATAAGAATAATGATCTAAACCTATAAATTACTATGTATTACTGATTAACTCTTTATTTTTGGGTATAACTTTAGTATTTTTACATTTATAATTTAGTTTTTGAGTTAAAATCTCCCATATTTGCTTCATACTGTAATCGACATTAAATTCTTTTAAAATAAAATCATGAACTTCTTGAATAGTAATTTCATCATTTTCTTTAATCATAAGGTCTACTTTATGTAAATCTGATTTACTTATTTTTTCTGGTCTTCCACCAGTATAATTAGGTTTCAAACCATCAATTCCCTCAGATTCACAAATTTTAGCCCACCTGTGAATAGTCTGATAAGATTTATTCATTTTATGTGCTACCATATCATATGAATAACCTTCTGCTAATAAATTAATAGCATATAATCGTTCATATATTCTATGAGCTATAACATACTCATGCATTGCTTCTTTTAACTCAGATTTAGACATATTCCTAAAAATATCAATTTTAGTTTTGCCTACCATATATAATAATATATACATCATCACTTATAAATATTATGTAAAAAAAAATAAACATTAAAAAAAATATATAATCCTACCAAAGTTCAACAATACCTCAACTTAATAGCATTGACTTTTTATCAAAATATTTAAATACTATTATCGAATAATTATTAACTATACAATAAGTAATAATTTATTATCTATATTTAATATTTTATTATTTGGTGTATTTTTTTGAAAGTTGTTATGTATAAGAGTTTTGTTGTTCGTATTTATCCTGATGAGGTTCAAGAGAATTTTTTCACCAATCAGTTTGGTTGTTGTCGGTTTGTTTTTAATACTTTTCTGGATGCCAAAAAGAAAGTATATACTGAAAAGGGAGAGTATTTGTCTTTTTATGATTGTTCAGCTATGTTAACTGAGCTAAAAAAGTCTAAAACTTGGTTAAAACGAGTTGATTCCACAGGTTTAATTGAATCATTGAAAAATTTAGAAAATGCATTTAACAGATTCTTTAACCAAATCAGCAAGTATCCACGCCATAAAAATAAATATAATCCAGTACAATCTTATAAAACCAATAATATACAATAACAATATATAGAATTAAGGACAAATTTATTCGTCTTCCTAAGGTAGGTTGGATCCGATTTCGTACCCATCAAAAGATAACTGGCCAAATACAATCTGTAACAGTTAAACAAAAAGCATCCGGCAAATATTTTATTTCTATTTTATGTAAAAATGTTACAAGACATATTTTTAAGAGTAATAATCGTAGTTGTGGTATAGATTTGGGAGTATCACGTTTTGTCACAATAAACACGGGCAAAATAATACAGTTCCCACAACAAAACAAAATCATACAACTAAACAACAAAATACGAAGATTACAAAGAAAACTATTTCCAAAAAAGAATTTAGCAGCAAAAACTATAATAAAATCAAAAAGAAAATAGCACAAACCTATGAAAAAATACATAACATACTAGACTATCACTTCTATAAGATAGCGCAACGATTAACAGAAAAATACCAAGTAATCTGCATGGAAACACTAAACATCAAAGGTATGCTAAAAAACAGCAGACTATCTAAGAGTATACAGGAAAAATCATGGCACATGTTCACAAAAATAATAGAACAAAAAGCATATGAACACGGACGAACACTAATACACATCGACCAATGGTACCCCTCCAGTAAAACATGCAACAACTGCCAATACTACAATGACAAGTTAAAACTCGACAACAGAATATGGACATGTCCACAATGTGGAAACACACATGACAGAGACATAAACGCAGCCAAAAACATACAACGAGAAGGATTAAAAAAAATATAATTATATAAACAAAGTATTTTTATATGTGAACCGAGGGTTTCCCGGAGATCGCCTGTACCACTTACTATGCTTAGCGTTGGCGGCAATTAGGCAGGAATCAAATGAAAAATTACAATTACTCAATATGAGTGAGAATTGTATTATGATGAAGAAAGGAGAATATTGAAATAAAATATTTCCCTCTGTAAAAAAAACTATATTTGGGTTATTACTCATATTTCTCTCAATGCAAGGTTTTCTACAGAGCCATTTTAAATTTAAAAAGTAGGGTTATTGATACTGTGATAAAGTTGTAAAATAAGTAGTATATCTGTTAAAAGATATGAAAAATAATAAAATAAAATTAAAAAAAGTAGATTCAATAATAAAATTATTGTTCTAATAAGTGTGTTGCGTATCCAGCAATTTGATTTCTTAAATGTTTTGTGGATACTGTTGAGTATTCAGCAACCATTTGTTTGTTGTTCTCAAAATCACTGTTGAATTTATCACCGTGTAATTCTAATAATTCTTTTGCTGTTCTTTTTACAAATGTTGTTCTTATATTTCCCATAATCAAACCTCCAGTTTTTCTTAAGTAATTAATTAACGTTATTATAGATATTTTTCTTGCTCTTCTTTATTGATTGATGCTAATAAATCAAAAATTTGTAGAACTTTATCCGTGTTTATTTGTTTATCAGCAACCGCATTTTTTATTTTATTGTGAATAATATTTTCTCTAGAAGAATCGAATAATTCTTTATTTAAAGCTTTCTTAGATGTTATAATATCTTCAGCTAGTGAAGTACGTTCAAGGATTAATTCTAATATTTTATCATCTAATTCATCTATTTTTTCCCTTGATTTGTTCAATAAATGTTGTGCTTCATCTTTATTCATATTATCACGCATTACTTTAAAACTACAGTCCCAATAGTGTCTGGTTTTGTTTCAATTAATTTACCAGGATATTTCGATAAAACTTTCTTAATTTCATCAATATTTGAAGTATCATCTACTAAAATAGTGTATGCAGATCCAGTTCCTGATAATCCTGCAGCTTTAGCTCCTGATTTTAATGCATCCATGGATATTTGACTATCTAAATCCAATGCCGCACAATACAATAAGCCATTTAAAGTTAGAGCTTTCTCAATATTCTTATTTACTGCATTATCGAATGCAATTTCCACAAGTGATGATAAAGTTTTCATAGCTTTAACATCAGACTGTGCAGTATATAAAGATTTGTTAGGTATATATATTAATATTTTTTGATATTCGATAGAATATTCATATAACATTTTTCTTTCATAATTATCAGTAATTTTCCAACCACCATAATATGAAGCGGAAGCATCATCATATGATCCTGTTTTTGTAACTCCACATTCTAATGATGCATCAATACCCAAATTCAATATATCCTCATCAGTAATGTTTACATCATCCAACGTCATATTAGCTTCTTCTAAAAGTGTTAATATTGTTGCATAAACAACAGAATTAGATGCAGCACTACTACTTGATAATCCAGAACCCGGAGGAATATCTGATTTTGTTTCAACAAGCAATGTAATATTCTTTAAATTAAATTTTGGATGTTCTAATAATCTATCATATACTTTTTCTACACATAATTCCATTAATGTTGTATCCATGTCAGGATTATCTAAGCTTTTACAAACATAAGATATATCTGAGTCAGATTCTCTGTTTAATATTTTTACCTCAGCGGTTACATATAATTCTATACCAAATGCTGATCCTTTACCAGTGCTTATTGCATTAATAACTGTTGCTGATGCAGGTGAACGAACTTTAACCATAATTACCAATCCCCTAAAAAAAAATACTATTATAATATTATATAACAATCCTTATTAATATTTTAAAAACAATAAATAAATAATAATATAAAATAATGGAGAAAAGAAAATGACTGTAAAATTAGAAGTATTCACATCACATTCATGTCCTTACTGTCCTATGGCAGTTTCAGCAGCAGAAGAAGTAGTAAAAGAATTAGGTGACCAAGTAGAATATGAACACTTAAATGTAGATGAAAACATTGATAAAGTAAGAGAATATCAAATAATGTCAGTACCTACTGTTGTAGTAGATGGCGAAGTAGCATTTGTCGGTGCACCTACACCTGAAGAACTTTCTAAAAAAATCAGAAAAACATTACTTAGAAAAGGATAATTTATTTTTCTTAACCACCCATTCAAAAATTCTTTATTTTTTTAAATACTTTTTTTTAATAAAAATAATTAATTTAAATATTACATATATTAGTAATAATAACAATAGGATATTAATTTAATTTAGGTTGGGATTAAAATAGAACATCATGAGAATTCAAAAGAAAAATCTGGTATAACAACAGGCAGTGTAGCTACTGCAGCAAGTGTAGCTGCTTTATTAACAATTACGGATAAAACACCCGAAGTTGTTACAATAGATGCTCCAAATTCTGAATTAATAGTTGAAATCAAGGAATCTAAATCAATAAATTCCACAAAAGCTTCTGCAACTGTAATAAAACCTACTTATAATGATCCTGATGTTACAAGAGGGATTGAAATTATTTCAGAAGTTACATTAACTGACAACATAGACATGGTTGAAATAACTGCAGGAGAAGGTGTTGGAAAAGTAACCAAACCAGGATTACAAATTCCTGTTGGAGAATACGCTATTAATCCTGTACCTCGTAAAATGATTGAAAAAAATGTTAAAAAATTTTTACCAGAAAATAAAGGTGCAATTGTTAAAATAATTATTCCTGAAGGAAAAAAGTTAGCTCCTAAAACTATGAACAGCAGACTAGGTATTTTAGATGGAATCTCTGTTTTAGGAACTACAGGTATAGCTAGGCCTATGTCCTCTAAAGCATACACAGATTCTTTAAGAGTTCAAATTGATGTTGCTATTGCTAATGGTTATTATGATTTATTGTTTGTACCGGGAAATATTGGTACACGTATTGCCAAAGAAAAATTAGAAATCAAAGATGATGAAATTATTGAAATGAGTAATTTTGTTGGTTTTATGTTAGAAGAAGCAGATAAAACTGAAAAAGTCAATTCGATTACTTTGTTTGGTCATGCTGGAAAGTTAATTAAGATAGCTGCAGGTATATTTAATACTAAACAAAGTGTTGCTGATGCACGTAGAGAAATTATGACTGCTTATGCGGGATTGGTTGGTGCAGATACTGAAACTATGAAATCAATCTATGAATGCATTACTACAGAGGACGTTATTAAAATACTGAATAAACAAGGGTTAACTACGGCTGTTTTTGAGTTAATTGCAGATAAAATTGTTGAATTATGTGAATTAAAATTCAATATTAAATTTAATGCTGTGATTGTTCAGATGGATGGTACTGTTTTAAATCCATCCAAAATAGAGGATATCCCGTTTAAATGGAAATAAAGTGATTGTATGAATATTTGTATTGTAGGCCAATATCCTCCACAAGTAGGTGGTGTTTCCACATATGCTAAGCAATTAGAGGAAAAACTTTCCGAGGAAGGTCATAATGTTTATATTTTAACATATAAACAAGATGCACAAGTTTCTGATAATGTTTATGTAGCAAAAAGTCTTAATATTCCTATTATTCGTGGTTTTTCATTTATTATATCCAGTTATTTTATGTTAAATAAAATTGTTAAAAAACATGATATTGACATAATCCATGCAAATTATATTTTACCTCCAGGTCTTGTGAGTGTTTTAAATAAAAGTAATGCTAAGAAAATCATAACAATCCACGGTTCCGATATTAATATATTACCAAATAATAAAATATTAAGACCGATACTGAAATTTATCTTAAACAAAGCGGATGCTCTATACTTCGTAAGTGAAAAATTGGAAGAAAAAGCTATTAATTTATGTGGCGAAAACATTACAAAAAAATCATTCATAACACCCAATACAGTCAACACAAATAAATTCAAACCTAAACACGAAAAAACATCCAACAAAAACAATATTCCAACAGTAACATTCATAGGAAATCTAGTAGAACAAAAAGGATTACAATACCTGCTAGAAGCTAAGAAAATATCAAATACAAAATATAATCTACAAATATATGGAGACGGACCTCAAAAAGAATTACTTCAAAAATACATAGAAACAAATAATCTGAAAAATACCAAACTTATGGGAAAAACAAGAGAACCTGAAAAAATAATACCCAAAACAGACATAATGGTTTTACCATCATTATCAGAAGGTGCAAGTATCGTAGCACTAGAAAGCATGTCCTGTGCAAAAGCATTAATAGCAACCGACACTGGAAACATAAGTAACATCATAACAGATAATGTTGATGGAATAATAGTTCCAACCAAAAATCCGAAAGCACTATCTGAAGCAATAGATAAACTAGTTACAAATGAACAGGAAAGAGAAAAAATAGGGCAAAACGCAAGAAAATTAATAGTTAATAAATATTCGAAAATGAACATACCATACTCTAATTAATATGGGGTGGAAAAAATTGACAAACATAGATCCAGAAATTGAAAAAATAATGAAAGAATGTTATCCATTCATTGAAGAATATAATCCAGCACAACAAGCAGTGATAGATTCAGGTTATATTGATAAAAAAGATAACTATATTATATCAATACCAACAGCAAGTGGAAAAACTGTTTTAGGAGTTTTAGCCTCACTAAAGGTACTTCTCCAGGGTGGAAAAGTAGTATATGCAGTTCCCTTAATCTCATTACAGAACGAAAAATACAAAGAATTCAAAATTTTTGAACAATACGGATACAAAGTAGGTAAACACCCTTCAAGTGCAGATATTGCAGTAATGGTTTTTGAATCATTTGATGCAATAACAAGATTTTCAAGAAACACACTTCATGAAATTGATTTAGTAATAATAGATGAATTTCATATGATTGGAGATTATTCAAGAGGACCAACCATAGAATGTGCAATAACAAGAATAAAGGAACAAAACAAGGGAATACGAATAATTGCATTATCTGCAACACTCCAGAACATGGATGAAATGGCACACTGGCTTGAAGCAGAAGTAGTCACCCATGATTATAGACCAGTACCCCTACATAAGGAAGTTTTATGTGCAGAAGAATTCGGAACCAAAGATAAAAACAATATCGTTTTTAAAATATTGAATGATACATTAAATGATTCTTCACAAATGTTAACCTTTGTTTCTACACGCAGATTTACTGAATCATTAGCACAGAATATGGCAAAAAAGATATCACGATATATACCAGATGGAAAAAGAGAAATATTTAAGGATATTGCTGAAGAAATATTAGAAGTTCCTAAAAGACGTAACACTCAGCCCACAGAGGTTTGTTATAAATTAGCTGAATGCATTGAAAACGGTATAGCCTTCCACCATGCAGGATTATTTGATAAACAAAAAGAAATTATTGAAGAGGAATTTGTTAAAGGAAACCTATTAATGATTACTGCAACACCTAGTTTAATGTATGGAGTTAACCTTCCATCAAAAAATGTGATTATACGAGATTATAATCGTTGGACAGATCAAGGTCAAATCAATATCCCCGTATTTGATTATGAACAAATGTCTGGTAGAGCAGGACGACCAGGATTTGATACTGAAGGTTACTCTTATCTAATTGCAAAAACTTATGATGAAGCATTTAATCTAGAAGAATTCTATGTTAATGGAGAAATAGAAGTAACAAATTCAAAACTTATTGATAATGATGATGCAGTGTTAAAACAAATCATTACACAAGTATCCAGTGGTTTTGCAAAAGATATAGAAGAATTAATAGAATTTTTCAACAAAACATTCTATGGATTCCAAATATCCCACACATATAATACTATGAGCTTCGGTTTTTCAGATGAATCAATAAAATACGAAATATCCAGTGCATTAGAATATCTTATACAAAATGGAATTATCAGAGTATCACCATCAGGATTACAAACTACTCCCCTAGGAACATTAATCTCAAAGAACAACTATGCCGTGAAAACAGCTGTTAAATTAAAGGATTATTCAAATATGATGAGTGATGAATTCAATATTGCTTCACTTATTTATGAAATTTCCAAAACACATGATATGCCTAAAATTAACACTAAATTCAAGGCAAACAAGGAAAATATTAAAGAAGTTCTCAGTAAACATGATGTTTATGTTAGTTTTGTACAGAATGATGAATCAACAGCAGCTAGTTTAATTGAATGGATTAATGAACATAAAGAGTATGAAATAGAAAATTATCTTAAGGTTTATGCAGCTTCCACCAGGCGTGCAAGCTACGAAGCATCACATCTTGTTAAATACTTTTATGATATTTGTGAAGTGTTAGGAAATTACAGGTACTTGAATGAAATTGATAAACTTAGCTCCAGATTATATTATGGTGTGAAAGAAGATTTATTACCTCTTGTGATTGGAATTAAACGTCTTGGAAGACAAAGAGCTAGAAGTCTGGTTGATGTTTTCGGCAATAATTTAAGTCTTGCAAGTCCTAAGGAATTGATGAAGATTGATGGTATTGGTGAAACTACTGCAAAAAATATTATAGAATTTTATAGTAATAAGGAGTAAAACCATGATGGAGGAAATCGTTGCGGGTATAAGTTTAAATAGACTTAGAGATATCCTGAAAAATGAAGTGAAAAAAATTTCTTTAACGGATATGCATGAATTATCAGTGTATTTTCAAAACGAAACCCGATTTCTTCCAGAAGATTATAAAAGAGAATATGTTAACTCTGTCCAGACTGTTTTATTATCCAGATTAACTTCTTTAAGAAATGATACGTGTAATTATGATGGTGAAATTGAAGAGGATGATGTTAAATTAATTAATGAATTATTAGAAAGAAAAGATAATAATACACAGTATATTTTGAATATTACAGTTATTTATGCTAGATATTTTCTTAATGAACCTGTTCATAATATTAACACGATTATTCCTGGACCAAAAAAAGTTTATAAAAAGGGAAAATATTATTATTGTCCTATGAAAAAATATCATATAACTAATAATAAATCAGTTTGTAAATATTGTATTGCTAAGATTGAAGAGGAGTGATATTATGTTCAAAAAAGATAAAAAAACTACTAATTTATTTGATAAAACCATTAATGACAAAAAAAGAATTCAGGAAGAAATATTGGAAAAAGAGTTAGATAATTTAAATAATGTAATTAAAAGTGAAAAATATAATATTGACACAATGATATCAAAAACTAAACTTGGAACAGCTTATCATGACTTAATTAATTCCAAAGATAAATTAAGCAGTGACTATCTAAGGAAATATAATCAAACTTATCATTCCATCGATATTGAATTGCGTAAACTAAATAAAAAGCTTGATAATGAAACTAGAATGATTAATTATAGATATAATAATAAAAAAGGTAAAGTTTTGAGTAAGGTGTTAACTAAAATTGTAGGTTGAGTTTAACCTCCACCTACTGCATCACTGCTCATTTCACTAGATACAGATTGTTTAATCTTATCTTTAATATCTTCAACAGATATTTCCTCATTTTCTTCTTTATCTTTATTATTTTTAACATATTTTTCATCTGTTACTTCAACATATTGTGTATTGTACCATAATTTTGTTAAATCATCTATTGCTACCAATACCCATGATCCATCATCATCTGTTTTAATATCCAGTACTTCTCCTATAGTACCGACACTAGTATAATTTATATATGAGCCTATTTCTATTTTATTTCCAATTTTATCTGTTACTACCATATGGCCACCTTCTTATGTTATATATATTATCTGTTATCTTAAATTTATTTTTAGAATTTCTTTTAATAGTGTTTCGTCACATACTCCTTTTCTTATTATTTGGGGTTTGTTTTTTGTTAAATCAATTATGGTGGATGATTTATTATTTTTAATTGTGCCCGCGTCTATGTAATAGTCTATGTTTTCTCCTAATTGTTCTTTTATTTGAGTTATATTGTTTGGTGATTGTAGATTGGATATGTTTGCACTAGTACTGGTTATTGGGAATTTTTCAGTGAGTTCATAAGAAACTGTATTATTAGGAATTCTTACACCAAGTATAGGAGAGTTTCCTGTAATTATTGAAGATATTTTTTTATTTTTTCTAAGAAGGAGAGTGTATGGGCCGGGAAGTAATTGATGAATTATTTTCTCTTGAGGTACTGTTAAATTCACATAATTTGATAATTGTTCAAAATCATGAAAACAAACTGATAATGGCTTGTTTAGTGGTCTTTGTTTAGTTAAGTAAACTTTTTTTATAGCATCGGGGATAGTTATATTTGCGGCTATACCATAAATTGTATCTGTAGGATAAACAACTATTTTTCCTTCTCTTAGTTTTTCAACAATTTTTTCTAAATTATCTCCATAATTATAATTTAATATTTTCATTTTATCAATTTCAATATTATTCAGTGTTATTAAATATATATATTTTAATTTATAAATATAGCATTATGCTAAACGATAAATTACGACCACAGACAAATAAAATTACTGCAAAAATAGGAGAAAAAATAGATATAGATCCAAATATTGTTACATTAGCAGGTTTATTTATCAGTATTTTTTCAGGAGTATTATTTGCATCCGGTAATTTAGTTGCAGGAGCATTATTCATTATCCTTAGTGGTATTTGTGACATGATTGATGGAGCAATTGCACGTTCACAAAATCGTAAAACTAAATTTGGAGGATTCTTAGATTCAACCTGTGATCGTTTTGCAGATGCAGCTATACTTATAGGAATAATGTATAGTGGATTTGTTGATCCAATTCTTGGAGCGTTAGCAATTCATGCATCTATTACCGTAAGTTATGTTCGTTCAAGAGCAGAACAAGAAGGAATAACATGTTCAGTGGGAATAGCAGAAAGAGCAGAAAGATTATTAATTATTGTAATAGGTTCTCTGATAGCTGCACTATGTGGAGGATCACATCATATAATGTTATTCACTATTGGTTTACTTACAGTACTAAGTTACATAACAGTTTTCCAAAGAGTATATCATGTTTTAATGAATTTAGAATAATCCCCATATGTAATTGACCTGTGTTGAATTACCTTTTTTTAAAATTTTTTTTGAGATGAATAATTATGTCTATTTATAATACTATTATAGTAGGTGGAGGCGCTAGCGGAATATTATCTGCAATACAGCTTGATGATAAAAACAGCATATTATTAGAAAAGAATGAAATTTTAGGAAAAAAAATACTCTTTACTGGTGGTGGAAGATGTAATCTTACCAACAACAGTACATTAGATGAATATATTAACTGTTTTTATAATTCAGGAAAATTTTATAGAAATGCTTTCATGAACTTTTTTAACAAGGATATTATTAAATTACTTGAAGATAATGGTTGTAAAACAAAAATTGAAGAAAATAATCGAGTTTTTCCAGTAACTGATAAGTCAAAGACTGTGCAAAAAACATTTATAGATATTTTGAATAAAAAATCCACACAATACCGGATAAATTCTACTGTGAATAGTATTAAAAAGGAAAAAGACTTATTCATCATAGAATATGATAATTCTAAAATAGTTAAATCCAAATTTGTAATATTGGCTACTGGTGGAATAGCTTACCCTAAAACTGGGTCCACAGGTGATGGATATAGATTTGCTGAAGAATTAGGTCATTCTATTAGTAAAAAAATGGCAGGATTATCACCATTAATAATAAAAGAAAGATGGATTAACAAATTACAGGGGATAAGTGTTGACTGTAAAATAGAGATTAAAACTAGCAAAAAGAGCATAAATAAAGATGAAGGATCAGTACTTTTTACTCATAATGGAATTAGTGGCCCAGTTATTCTTAATAATAGTATGGAAATTAAGAAATTCTTGCTAAAAAAGCAGGATGTGATTGTTAATTTAGATTTATGTAAAGATTATTCTTATGAAGACTTAGATTTAAAGTTAAAAAATGATTTTTCAAACAACAGCAACAAGACCATTAAAACATATCTTCATAAATTTATTCCTAAGAAGATGAGCAAAGTCTTATTAGATAACCTGAAAATTCAATCAGATAAAATTTTAAATCAAATTACCAAAAAAGAACGTTTAATCATACGAGATTCTTTAAAAAGAATATCTTTAAGTGTAGTTGATATTATCGAAAAAGAGTCATTTGTAACTAACAGTGGAGTTAAAAGAAAAGAAATTAATCCAGCTACATTTGAATCCAAAATAGTTGATAATTTATTTATTGTAGGTGAACTTGTTGACGGTTGTGGCATTAGTGGAGGATATAATTTACAACAAGCTTATTCTACAGGTGTTTTGGCATCTGAAACTATTAAGGAGAGGTTAAATAATGATTCATATTAGTTATGATAGACGAAAATATCAGGAAGATATGATAAACAATATTGAAACATTTGATAATGTCGTTGAAATAGGTTGTCATATAGGAGTCTCTACTAAAATTATTTCTCGGTTAAATCAGGACGGTACTGTTTATGCTTTTGATAATAGTCCGGAAAGTAGTGAGGCTATGAAAAATTTAGGTATTGAATACAATAATATTATTTTTACCCAAGCTGATGTTAGAGATGAAAATGTTTTATATGATTTAATGAATCGATGCGAGAATATTGATGTATTATGTGTAGATTTAGGTGGAGGATACCATCCAGATACCGTGTTTAAGGTATTTTTTATATGGTCCTCTGTTTTAAAGCCTCGTGTTACTTTGATAAGAAATAGAGGTTTGATTGATTTTATTAATAGTTCAGTATCTACTGAAGAAATTAAATCCGATGAAGGTTTTTTAGAATCTTCTGCAAATGAAATTAAGCCGAATAATTTAAATGAATTAAAATATTGGTCTGATAAGTTATAATAACTTCATTTATATAATTTATACTTCAAAAATTGATATAACATGAATAAATTAAGAAGAAAAAGAAAAAAAAGTTTAAAGAAAGACAAACATAGAGTATTACAGTAAATGTTAAAAGTTAATTAATAACCAGCGTGATACAATGATAGGAAAAAAAATTAGAATTGAAAGAATAATTAATCGTAAAACCGGAAAATGTGTTATTGCACCAATGGATCATGGAATATCCGGAGGTCCAATACCAGGATTAATAAATATGTCCAAAACAATTGATTCAGTAGCTAGTGGAGGAGCAAATGCAGTATTAATGCATAAAGGTATGGTACTAAATGGTCACCGAGGATACGGTAAAGATATTGGATTAATATTACATCTATCTGCAAGTACAGATTTAAGTATAGACCCATACCACAAAGTTCAAGTAACAAGTGTAGAAAAAGCATTACAATTAGGTGCAGATGCAGTAAGTGTACATATTAACATTGGATCAGAAAAAGAACCAGAAATGTTAAAAACAACTGGAAGAATCGCAGAGGAATGTGACAAATGGGGAATGCCATTATTAGCTATGATGTACCCAAGAGGACCAAAAATAGATAATGAACACGACCCAGAAGTAGTTAAATTAGCTGCAAGAGTAGGAGCAGAATTAGGTGCAGACATCGTGAAAACAAACTATACTGGTGACCCAGATACTTTTAAAGATGTAGTTGACGGATGCCCAGTACCTGTAATCATAGCCGGTGGACCAAAAATTGAAACAGATAAACAATTACTAGAAATGGTGTATGATGCAATAGAAGTTGGTGGAGCTGGAGTAGCAATAGGAAGAAATGTATTCCAATCAAAAGATCCTGCAAAAACTACAAAAGCATTAGTGGAAATTGTTCATAACAGAATGAGTCCTGACGAAGCATTAGAAATAATTGAAAACTAAGGAAGAAAAAAAATGAAATTTGCATGGATAAGACCTACTGGAACATGGAATGACCGCAAAGATGCAATAGTAAGTGCTTTAGAATCAGGAATAGAATACATTTTAGATTCTGATAATTCAGATAGCATAAAAGAATTAGGGAATGTTAAAATAGTTTCTGATAAAGAAGATTCTGATATAATATTATTAGGCCTTAATGAAAAAATAACAGTAGCTGATGTGAAAAAAGCACAAGAAAAAGGAAAAGAAGTAGCTGCATACATCGAAATTAATAATAAGGAAGATGAATTACTAGTTTCAAAACTTGGAACCGTAGCAGATTATGTTATATTAAAAGGAAAAAATTGGAAAGTAATTCCATTAGAAAATATTATTGCAAGTCTTCAAGAACGTAACTCTAAAATCATGGTCGATGTTCCAACTTATGAAGAGGCAAAATTAGCACTTGAAACAATGGAACATGGATCAGATGGTGTTCTTCTCTCATCAAATGATGGAAATGAAATAAGAAAATTAGGTGAATTAATAGAAAAATCTTCTAAAGAAATATATGAACTTAAAGAAGCTACTATTACAAAAGTTGAAAGTGTAGGTCTTGGAGATAGAGTTTGTGTTGATACTTGTTCAATAATGGAAGTTGGGGAAGGAATGCTTATAGGTTCATTTGCTAGTGGATTATTTATGGTTCATAGTGAATCCTTAGAAAGTGAATATGTTGCATCAAGACCATTTAGAGTAAATGCTGGTGCAGTACATGCATATGTAATGACTCCTGGAAACAAGACAAGATATTTATCAGAACTTGAAGCAGGAGATGAAGTAATTACCATAAACAGTAAAGGTGAAGCTAAAACTGCAATAATTGGTCGTTCTAAAATAGAAAGAAGACCGTTAATGATGATTGAAGCTGAACATGAAGGTAAAAAAATCAGAACTTTAGTTCAAAATGCTGAAACTATTCGTTTAGTATCTGATAAAGGTGAACCAATATCTGTAGCTGATATTAAGGTAGGCGATAAGATACTAGCTTATTTCACCGATGGTGCTAGACACTTTGGAATGGCAATTGAAGAACAAATTATTGAAAAATAATTTTATCCTAAAAAGGAATACCTTTACAGGGTTGAGGATGTAACTTGAGAGTGTTTCCAAGTATGATGCAAATGTGTTAAATACTGAAAAAACTTCTTAAGAATAATAATAATAATAATTTTTTGTGAAAAAAAATTAATATATTAAAAAAAAAGGGGAACATATATTAGAACCCACGGGACATGGGGGATAGCTTGGTAAACTTAAGTTCGTTAGAACTTACAACCCAAGAATCTCCAGCTTCTACAAGATGGAGAGGTTCAATTAACCTACATTGTATTTTACTATAAAAAAAATACTTTATTTTTCTTTTTTAATCAATTTTTATATTTGAGGGTTTGTTATGCGTACTTTTTTAGCAATAGAAATAGAGGATTATATTAAAAATAAAATTAATGAAACGCAACATATTATTCAAGAAAAAGATGCTGGAAAAATTAAATATGTTGAAACAGAAAATATTCATTTAACTCTGAAATTTTTTGGTGAAATAAATGAAGACCAGTTAGATGATATTAAAAAAGCAATTAATAAAATAATTGTTAAGTATGACCAATATTCTCTTAAAGTTGTGAATTTAGGAGCGTTTCCTAATATTTATAGGCCAAGAGTTATTTGGACCGGAATTAAAGATAATAAAGTTACATCTAACCTGATCAGAGATTTAGATAATGAATTTAATAAATTAGGTTTTAGGAAAGAAAAAGAGTATGTCCCTCATATTACTATTGGAAGAGTTAAAAAGATCGAAGATAAGGAAGAATTAAGTAGTGCATTGAAACTCTTGAAAAAACGGTATCATGGCAAAATGGAAGTTAAAAAGATATGTCTTAAATCAAGTAAATTAACAAGTGATGGTCCAATTTATAAGAATATTGCTGAATTTAAATTAGGAGATTAAATATGAAAGTAGTTGTAGGTATCAGTGGTGCTAGTGGAGTAATATATGGTATAAGATTATTAGAGGAACTTAAAAAAATAAAAGCTGAAACTCATCTAATTATTTCAGCAATAGCAATGGATATTATTGAACATGAAACTAATTATTCTGTTAAATCTGTTGAAGAATTAGCGGATTATATCCATGATGAAAATGATTTGAATGCTATTGTTAATAGTGGTTCTTTCAAATTTGATACTGCCATAATTATCCCCTGCAGTATGAAAACATTATCTGCAATAAGTAATGGTTATGGTGATAATGTTATTACTCGTGTAGCTGATGTTACTTTGAAAGAAAGAAGACAATTAATAATTGTTCCAAGAGAAACACCATTACGAACTGTTCATTTAGAGAATATGGTTAAAATTAGTAAGGAAGGTGCTGTAATTTTACCTGCAATGCCTGGTTTTTATCATAATCCTGAAACAATTGATGATCAAATCAATTTTATTGTTGGTAAAATATTTGACATAATGGGTATAGACAATAATTTATTTACTAAGTGGAAACAATAGTATTAATTAGGAAATAACTACATGGGAGATATTAATATGTATTTCGATATAACACCTGATGATGAATTCATCAAAACAAAAAAAGTACCAGGACCTACAAAAGAGGAAATAAGAGCACTAGTAATCAGTAAGACAAGATTAACCGATGAAGATGTAGTAGTGGATGTTGGATGTGGAACTGGTGGATTAACTTTAGAATTTGCTAAAAGAGCTAGAAGAGTATATAGTATTGATATGAATCCAGATGCTATAAAAACCACCAGAAGTAACTTAGAAAAGTTTGGTCTTCAGAACAAGGTCGATCTTATAGAAAATGAAGGTCTTGCAGCTTTAGATGATATTGAAGATTTTACTAAACTTATGATTGGAGGCAGTGGAGGAAATATCGATAACATAATTGAAACAGGTTATCTTAAGCTTCCTGTTGGTGGAAGGATAATTATCACATCAATAGTTCTTGAAACTGCAACTGATGCTGTGCATATGCTTAAGGAATTAGGTGCAGAACCAGAAGTTGTTACATTAAACGTTTCACGTGGAACAATATTAGATCGTGGAGTTATGATGAAAGCATTAAATCCTATTACCATAGTTAGTGCTAAAAAAATATAATCTCCCCTCCAAAATTATTTTTTAAACTATTTTTTCTGGTGATAGAAATTTACAACGAAATATTAAAAGATATAGAACCCTCCCTCGAAGATAGACAGAACGTTATTGAATTCTCCAATAAATTAATTAAAATAATAATGGATTATTCTAAAAGTAAAAATATTAATATTAAGTGCAGATTAGTTGGTTCAATGGCTAAGAACACATCATTAATGGGAAAATCAGATATTGATATTTTCATGACATTTCCCCTATCTTATCCTGAAGAAGAATTGAAAAGTTATGGTTTAGAGTTTGGAGAATACTGTATAAAAAAAGTGGGTGGAACATCGGAGGTCCGATATGCTTCACACCCTTATACTACTGGATTAATTGATGGTTTTGAAGTGGATTTTGTTCCATGTTACCAAATTAAAGATTCAAGCGAACTGAAATCTGCTGTTGATAGAACAATATTACATACAGATTATATTCAAAGCCACATGACTGAAGAAGAAACAAGACAAGTATTACTTTTAAAAAAATTCATGACCTCAATAAATACTTATGGAGCAAATTACAAAGTTAGTGGTTTTTCCGGATATCTATGTGAATTATTAATCCTAAAATACCATAGTTTTGATAGGATTATTGAAGAAGCAGCAAATAATTGGCATAACAGATATGAAATTGATTTAGAAGAATACGGGACAAGTAATAATTTTAAGGATCCATTAATAGTAATTGACCCTACTGATAAAAACAGGAATGTAGCAGCCGCATTATCATTACAAAAATTTTCAGAATTTATTATTGCATGCCGAAATTACCTATCTGACCCTAAAATGGAATATTTCCAAAACAGGAAAATTCATATAACACGCGAAGAGCTAATAACTGAATTCACAAAGAGAGGGACTAAATGTTATGTTTTATCATTTAATGTACCTGAATTACCTGATGATGTAATTTATCCTCAGATAAATAAGACTATGAATTCATTCATTAAAGTTTCAGAAATGTATGATTTCAGAATTATTGAAAATAATTACTACATTAACTCAGATAATGAAGCAAGAATAATATTAGAATATGACAATGATGAAGTATCAAACATTAAAATACATAAGGGACCACAAATCAAATATAAAGAGAATGGAATGAATTTTAAAAATAAATATTCTAATGCATATATCCGTGAGGATAAATGGATTTCAGTTTCAGAAAGAAAGTATAAAAATGTGCCAGAAATGGTTGATAACATAGTTAAAAAAGAGAATAGAAGTATTTTAAAATTAGGAAAAAATGTTAAAGATGAAATTACTGGAAACTATTCATTAAATACCGTGTTTGAAGTAATAGATCAAGAAAACCCTGAGGATTATGAAGAGTTGTTTATGCACATTTATCCTGATTATAAGCTAAGAAGATAATTTAATAATTATTTTCTTTCATACACAAATTTTGGTACTGCATCATCAAATGGATCAAATGTTTCTATATTTTTAATTAATGTTGATTTCATACTTACTTTTGAGTGTAATGTTGATGGTAGTCTCAGTATACGTTTTAAGTCTATGGATACTTTAGTATCCGTGATGTTCATGTTTATTCTTGCAACTGCACTGATTACTTTATTAATACGTCGTGGCCCGATTTGTGTTCTGAATGCTCCCCAACTATCTTCTTCTAGGAAATGTCTATATTTTAGAACATCATTTAATAATTTTTTATTAACATTATCCAATTGGGATTTTTTTGTTAAGTGAAGAATTGTGTACTTGGACCATTTTGTAAAATTTCTTGAATAACCATAGGGTATGATGAAGTGTTGTAGGTTATTGAAGCCTAATGAGTTTGTTAAATCCGGTTCTTTTGCTCCTATTACATATTGTACTATTTGTCCTCTAAGTTCACTTGATGCTTCCATTATGCTTTCATCAAGTACTCTTACGTGATATCCTCTACCGGAATAAATCATGTTGATATTTTTAAGTCCCATTTCACCTTTTAATACGTCTTTAATCATTAACACTATTTCTTTAGCTTGACTTAGACATATGTCACATACTTGTCCTTCTTCACAGTCACATGTTCTTATTGGCACGTCTTTTGCATCTACATCAAAAACTAGTTCTGATTTTTGCCATCCTTTTCTTTGTTTAGGATTATTATAGAATGCTACTGAACAATATGATGCGAATGGTTGTTTTGCTTTGATGAAACGTTTTAATCTTAAAGGATCTTGGAATGTTTTATACCTGTCATTAGGTCCTTGTCCAAAATGGTCAAAACCAAACTCTCTGCTGGTTAAGGAGTCTAAGACAAAGTCTGGTACATCATTCACATCCCATTCTTCCCTATAGAATAGTTTTCGTTCATAATTAGATGCAGGTTTTAATTCAATCTCCATTATTTTTCACCTGCCCCATTTTGTTATCTTTTTTCATAAGTCTTCTTTTTCTATTGTAATATGTTATTGGATTTCCAATTTTTTTACAATCTACATTAGGTGTGCATAAGTTTGGCATGTGTAATTTAATTTTTTCACAACTCATCGGAGTGTACCATTGTGTTTCTCCTTCATGATCAAGTTTTAATTCATTATGCATTCCAAAGCCTAATTTGGAGTTGATGTTTATTTTTTCTTGTGGTTGATCCTTGAATAATGGTGGACTACATGCTTGTGCTGCTTCATATATTAGGGGTATGATTTCGTTGTGTGTTATTTCTAGTGAAGGGTCTACATCAGATATTTTCATGTTTTGTTCTTGTTTTGAAAATATTGATGGGCATAATCTTGAATAGGATATGAATGGTGTTAGAAAAAGTACTATTGCATCGTTTCGGCCACCACTTTTTATTCCTTGCATACATTTTCGTACACATGGCGGAAATGCTTCCATTTCATAGTTTACTGGTTGATCATCAACATAATTTACTCCACCTTGTGAAGCATATTTCTTGGATTGTGCTTCTTGTTGAACTTCTTTAATGTTTTCTGCTAATTCTATTAGTAATGGGTTAGGTTCAACCATTCTTTTTGACATTTCATAAACGTTTTCTATGTATTTTTTTGTATTGTATCTTATTAGGTTTAGTAATATTTTTGATTTAATTTTTGTTCCTGCAGTTACTTCATACATTGTCCTTGGATCCCTGTTATGGATTAAATGTCCATATTCTTCTATGAAATCTTCATATTCAAGGATTATTTTTCCATTTGATAGTAATAATTCGTTTAAATCTAGTTTTCCTAGATCAAATATTTCTTTTAAATCTGTCCAGTATAAGTTGTTTGTATCTATTAATTGATTTAATGTTTTTCGTAGAAATGTTGCTTGAAAATCGTTTGATTCAGATTTTAAAATTTCTAATCTTTGAGAAATTATGTCTTCCTCACAGTCTAATATGAGTCGGGCTTCATGACTGTCTGGCCCATATTTTATTGCTACTGCTTGACATAGCAGGTAGAATGCCACTATATCATATTCGTATATGTCTGGATTAAATAGGTACTCATATTTTTTTTCGTTGGATTCTGATGATTTTCTGAATAGGAACCATCCATATCTTGCTAGGGCTAATTCTTTTATTGTTTCGGGTAGTGTTCGAGGGTCGCTTAAGTTTTGACCTCTTGTGTGATTAACTATGTTACTTAGTGAAGTGTTTGGTTGATTGAGCTTTTCTACTTGACCCAGTTTACTGACTATTTCTTTAGCATCATTACTAAATGGATTTATGTAAGGAGTTTTTATCATGATATTATAATATCTATATTCTATACACTAATATATTTTAGAAATATGACCAAATTACTTCAACCAAAATTTTTAGAAAATATAGCAAAATAGATAAGATATCTAAAACAAAAATATTAACATCATAAATTAAAATTATATTTAATTTTTATTAATTATGAAAAAACGGAGGCTAAACTTATATGAGTAAACTATTTATCTCTTGTGCATTACCTTATGCAAATGGTCCATGCCATCTAGGACATTTACGTTCCACTTATATTCCTGCAGATATTTATGCCAGATACAATCGTATGAATGGCGTAGATACTGTGATGGTATGTTCAACTGATGAACATGGAACGCCAATAGCTGTAAGAGCTGAACAAGAAAACATTAGTCCTAAGGATATTACAGATAAATACCATGAATTAATTGGTAATGATTTAAAAGCTTGTAACATATCATTAGATAGTTTTAGAAGAACTACTGATAAAAATCATTACAGAATGGCTCAAGAATTTTTTAAAACATTATACGATCAAGGATATATTTATGAAAAAACAATAGACCAACTTTTTTGTGATAATTGTCAAAGAAGTTTACCTGATCGATATGTGGAAGGAACTTGTCCTCATTGTGAAAGTGAAGGGGCAAGAGGGGATCAATGTGAAGTATGTGGACGTCACTTAGACCCTACAGAACTTGTAGAACCACATTGCCTAATATGTGATGGAACACCTCATGTTCAACAGTCAAAACAGTACTATTTTAAACTTCATGAATTTGAAGAACCATTGAAAGAATGGTTAAACAATAATACTAAATTACCAAAGAATGTTAAAAACTTTGCAAGAGAATGGGTTAATGAAGGTCTTAAAGATTGGATTATGACTCGTGACATGACTTGGGGTATTCCAGTACCACTTGATTCAGCTACTGGAAAAGTTTTGTACGTTTGGGCAGAAGCATTTATTGGATATCAGTCTTCGGCAGAAACATGGGCATTAAAACATGATTTAGATTGGAAGGAATACTGGGATGATAAAACTGTTCATTTTATTGGTAAAGACATAATTTATCATCATACCATATTTTGGCCTAGTATGCTTATGGGAAGAAACTGGAAATTACCTTATTCAGTTATAGGTGGTGGATACTTGTCATTAGAAGGACGTAAAATGTCTACCAGTAAAGGATGGGTAATTTGGGTTAAAGACTTCCTAGACAAATTTGACAGTGATTTGTTAAGATATTATATGGTAATTAATGCTCCTCTTAATAAGGATACTGATTTCTCCTGGGATGACTTCCAGAGAAGAATAAATAATGAATTAACTGATAATCTTGGAAACTTTATTCATAGAACATTCACATTTACTAATAAATTTTTTGAAGGTAAAATACCGGAACCTGGAGAATATACTGAAGAGGATCGTGTATTTGAAACTAGAATTAAGGAATTACCTGACAAAGTAGCAAAATGTATTGAAGAATTTGAATTCCGTGATGGATTACAGGAAATTATGACCTTAACTAAAGAGGCAAACAAATATTTTAATGATAAAAAACCTTGGAAAGCTGTTAAAGAAGATGAAGGTAGTGCTAAAACCTGCTTATACTTATCTAATCAATTAGTTCATGAGTTAGCTATCTTATTAACACCATATGTTCCTGAAACAGCACAGAAAATAAGGGAAATTATAGGTATGCCTACCGAAAATGTTACTGGATTTATGAACTTTGAAGACAGAACCCCATTAGTTAATTGGAATGAATCAAAAGAATTTTTAGAAGCAGGACATGAGATTAAAAAAGCAAAACCATTATTTGCTAAAATAGAAGATAAAATAATTGAAGAAGAAAAAAGTAAATTATATTCAATTGAAGAAAATGAAGAAGAAGAGGATAGTATGAGTGATCTGATTAGTATTGATGAATTTGGAAGAGTAGATTTAGTTGTTGGACAAATTAAAGAAGCAGAAAGAATTGAAGGTTCTAAAAATTTACTTAAATTACAAGTTGATTTAGGAGAAGAAATAAGACAAGTTGTTGCAGGTCTTGCAAAAAGATATGAACCAGAAGAACTTATTGATAGAAAAGTTATTGTAGTTGCAAATCTTCAACCAGCAAAATTGTTTGGTGTCCAATCAAATGGTATGTTATTAGCTACGGATAGTATGGAATTATTGACCACAGAAGGAAATGTTGGTGAACATATAAAATGAGCGAAACCTTAGTGACACAGAGTGAGAAGTTTCTTAAAAAGATTCAATATAAACCAATAATTGCTGAAAGTATTGAAGATTTTGATAGTTTTATTGAAATTTACACTTATTTAAAAACGAATCTTGAAGAATTACAAAACCTTAGGAATAAAATGGAAATAAGAGGTTTTACTTCTCCATATAGTGCTTTAAAAAGATTTGGTAAAGGAGGAAATAATAGTCCTGAAATTATTCCAGATGATGTGCATGATCAATCTAGACATGCACAATATTTCCGTATTAAAGCTTCAAATAAGAAAAACATATTAGACCAAGTCAAGTCTGCTATTGCATCCCACAAAATAGCAATAGGTCACTTAGAGGAATATGCTACTATAACCTGTAAAAAATGTGGACAAAATTATAAGAAAAATATTATTGAAAATATTTTAAAGTTTGATGATGATTATAAGATAGAAAAAATACAGTGCGACTGTTCATCCGAAGATTTTGAAATACATCCAAATAATAGTGGAATTTGTAGATTAGAACTTATAAAATATTTACCTCTCGGAGGAGAATATTTATTAAAAAGATCACAGTTAACCAAATACAGCCTTGAAGCATATAGAAGCATAATTAAAGTTATGAAACAAGAAAAAAGAGGTTTAGTAAAAAGTGTTACTGTGATTGCTAAAGTAAAAGATAAAAAAACAAACAAATGGATTAGTAAGAAAGCAAATATTGATTATGCTGATGAATCCAATTATGAATTAGAATTACGAAAAAGATACGGTCCAAACGCACGGATAGAGTTATTGCAATTTAATCATAAGAAACCATCCTTGATTAATGACAAATATGTACAAAATGCACTGGCTATAGCCTATTTGCAGTATTCAGAGAATATTGTTAACCAGAATATTGATGAGATTATTCCATCACATATTCGTAATATGGACAAAATTAATACTTATCGTAAAATCATAGAAGAAGCACGTAATGATGCTAGTAAATTAGCAAGAGAAGCTGATGAACGTATTGAATTAGAAGAAGAATTAAAATATATAAAATTAAAAAAGAATAATTTAATGAATAAAGATAGAGTTTTAGATAGAGAATTAAGAGAAGATCTTAACAAAAAAGTTTCTATCAAGAAGCATTTTTATATGGAAACTCCTAAAACATTGATTTTATGGGATATTTTCAAATATTATTTGACAACTACTGAGAGTAGACGAAACAATTATTCAGGTCCATTCCCTAATCTTAGACCTAATTTAGATTCGAATCAGATAAAAGTTTTTGAATATGTGTTCCCAAAAGATGTTGTTAATCTTTTAATAGATAATAATGAAAATGTTGATTCATTAGCCAATATGAAAGAAACTATTCAATACAAATCTGAACTTGAAACAAAAATAAAGAAATTACATTTGAAACCAAATCAAGAAGCAATTGGTGCAGTTGCAATACATAATAAATGTAATTTATCTTTGAATAAATCTGCGGAATTGTTACATGTTGATCCTAAAGAGGCTGTTAAAGAGAAAAATGCACTTAACAAAATTGAAAAACCTACCACGAAGAAAGCGAAGAAATTCTTAGAATTAATTAATAAGTGATTTTATGAGTTCAAAAGTACATGTGACTAAACCACTATCATCTAAATTAATCATTGAACTGCTAGATGAAAATCCGGATCTTGAAGAAATTAATTGTCCTTTAAGTTTATATGAACGAACTTCAGAAATTTATTTGGATGCTTTAGCAGAATTAGGTGTTGTAATAAATATAATAGAAAGTAGAGGTCGACCTAAAAAGTATGATGATGATTTAAAGGAAAAAATAGATGAAATGTTAGATTCAGGATTAAGTGTTAAAACTATTGCATCTAAATTAAATATTAGTAGTAAAACAGTTTATTATTTAAAGAAAAATAAATTAAAACAAGGTCCTAAATCAAAGTATTCGAATAAAACCAAAAAGGAAATTTTTGATATGAGGAATGATGGTGTTCCTGTGAAAAAAATATCTGAAAAAATGAACATACCTATTAGAACAATTTATTATATTCTTAAAAATAATGAGAATCTGAATGAAGAGGTGAATTAATTGAATTCAACAGAATTGTTATTGACTTCAGGATTCTGTGGATTGATAGCTTTTTTAGTTACTTTTTTAGCTATGCCTTCTTTAATTAGAAGATTGAAAAATGCGGATATTGTTGGTAAAGATATTCATAAATTAACCAAGCCTGAAGTTGCAGAGATGGGTGGTATTGGTATCCTATTTGGATTTGCTATAGCTATTATGGTTGGTGTTTATTTATGTCCTGAATGGAAGTCACAGTTAACTATTACGCTTATAGTAATCTTACTTACTGGTATTATAGGCATAGTTGATGATTTAATTATGTTATCCTCTAAAGAAAAGTTAATTTTGTTATGGATAGCTGGTTTGCCAATAATGTGGGTTACTCCACCTAATGTTAGTGTTATTTACATGTTGAGTATTCCTATTGCTGTTTCTGTAGCTTCTAATTTAACAAATATGTTAGCTGGTTTGAATGGTATAGAGACTGGTCTTGGTATTATTGCTTTAACTTCGTTAACTTTTTCATGTGTTATTATGAATAAGTTTGATGTTGCTATAATATCTTTTTCAATGTTAGGTGCTTTGATTGCATTTTTATTCTTTAATAAGTATCCTGCTAATGTGTTTCCGGGTGATGTTGGAACTTTAATTATAGGTGCTTGTATTGCAATTATTGCATTTATTGGTAGGGTTAAAATTATTGCATTTATAGTTTTGTTACCTAATATTATTGATGGTCTGCTTAAATTTTATAGTGCTGGTGTTATGGAACGTCAAAACTTTAAGCCGACTCAGGTTGATGATGATGGTAAGCTTATTGCACCTTCTGGTGGGTTTAACTCATTGATTAGATCTATATTGAAAAAGCCTATGAAAGAAAAGGATGTTGTTCATATTATATGGATTATTGGAATTGTATTTGGTATTATAGGTATTTTAGTTGCTTATTTTGCTAGAGGCAATTTAATTTAATCTTCACCTCCATTTTACTGTTTTTGTTATGATTTTATGTTTGTTTATTTGAATATTTTCGTAGTATAAATCATTGTTTTTTATATCGAATGTTTCGGAAATTGTTTTTCTTATGTAGTAGTTTACTCTTGAGCCTATTATGTTTTTTTCATTGTTGTTTAGGTAAGTGTTGCTATGTAGTACTGTTTGGATTTGTATTTCATTGTTTTTTTCTGACATGTTTATTTCGATTACTTTTATTTCTGTTGGATTTGTTAGTTTTGGATAATTATTTTGATAATTATTGAATGTGTCATTGTAATACATTGCATAAGCGTTTTTGTCTACTCCTATTTGTGCTCCTATTTGTGCTGTGGTTAGTATTGTGTTTTTTTCTGTTTCTTCTATTATTGTGTTTGTTGTGAATATTAGGATTATGATTAATATTGATGAAAACAAAATGTATTCTAGTGTGATTTGTCCTTTGTTATTCATATAGATCTTCCTGTTTTTTTAATTATTTTGGGTTTTTATTTTAATTATCTTGTATTATTTCAACTGTATCATTATTATTGGTAAATTCATATATATTTCCTGGTTCTAAATAGTATTGTTTTTGTTTTATTATGTTGGGAAGTATTTTAGAATAGGTTAATTGGTAATGTGAATTTACAAAAACTCCTGTATCATTTATTATAAGGATATATGTTTCTTTATTAATTTTAGGGGGTAAATGATATTTTATTGAATATCCATTCCCCGCTTGGTGAACTTGTATTATAATTTCTTTTATATCGTTTGTGATTATTCGTGACTCTTTTCGATTTTCAGTTTCGTCTATTGATGAAAATTCTGTCATTGTTATTGATGAAATGTATGTAAATATAATTAATAAAATGATTAATGATATTATCATTTCAATATTAAATATTCCTTTTGAATCCATATTTTATATTAATTTTTTAATTATATAAATATTTTAATAAAAAGTATTATATATGATAAAATTTAAATTTAATATTGAAAAAAATATACATTGTTTAAGGAGTGAAGATTGATATTATGAAATTAAAAAAACAAAACAATAAAGAATTACTAATAAAATTTAAACAAACACCCAACCCTAAAGAATTAGATGACATGCTAACACAATTTGAAAACAACATGAACAAAAAACACCACAAATACTTCCTAAAAGAATCAGAAAACCCCTTCATATACTTCCTAGAATACTCCAAACCAGAAGAACTAATGAAAGAATTAGAAATTAAAGAAGAATACAAAATAACACCCGTAACCTGTGTTATGAGCAATATGAATTATATTACAGCAACAATACTAAGAAAAATAAGACACAAAATTTGTTACCAAGACACATTCAAAGTAAACTGTTATATAAATTCATATACAACACCAGAAACCAAAGAAAAAATAGAAGAAGAATTAACTGCCAGACTAAAAAACTTAATGCACCTAGAAAAAGATTTAATAAAACCAGTATGGACAATAGAAATATACATAGTAGGTGATATAACAGGAATAAATATCATCTCAAAAAAACAGAACAGAACAAACGATAAAATATGGACATAATAAAAATAGGTAAATCCTATTTTTAATTTTTAGATAACAACAACTCAAGATTTTCCTTCAAAGCCAAAATCTGATCCCTACTAGGTAAACTAGTATCCACATTCAACATAGAAACAATTCTCTCATCATTAATAGCATTAAAACCCATTTTCTGCACATAACCATTTAATTTAGCTCTTAACGAATCATCCTCAATATCATCCGGATTTAAACCTAAATAACGAGGCAATTTATTTGAAGAAGGAAACATTGTAATTGCCCTACAAGTTTTTCGCTGATTTTGTCTTCTTTCCAATATAGTTAAATAATCACTACTTAAATCAGGATCAATAAACGGAATTCCAACATCACTCAAAGCAATAACTTTAATATCACTAAATGACAACGGAGTATCTATAGCATCTGCAGACCTAGAAGCAACTGTACCCCCACTTCTATGAACCCTTGGACCTTCACCTACATGCAATCCTGCCTCTATTAACCCACTTCTTACAGGACTAGCTGCAGTATAAGTTAATATTAGAGCATCAGGTGTTAATAACTCTTTTAATTTTGTGAAAAAATCCACAGAATACAATTCAGGACATTTTGCTGGACTGAACGGATCTAAAAATACAGCATCATACTCTTTATCATAACAATTCCTTACAAAATCCCTTGCATCACAAACATTAATATTTAATTTAACATTAGAAGGAAGAGTACTTAACACCTTATTAAAGTGTAAATATCCCTTTTCAATGAGATAAGACTCTATTGCTTTTTTCACATAACTATGAGACTCACAAATATCAGGAATAAATAAAGTTGTAGCTATCGTTTCTAAAGAAGATTCAACCATGTCCACTTCAATTTGAACATCACAATCTTTCAGATAATCCAATAATGCTGAAACATTATATCCAATACCACTACATATATCTAAAACTTTAATCACTGTACTTTTTTCAGCTTTTTCTAATAATTTTGAAGGTATAACAAATTTTTCAAATGCTTCCGTCCTAGCACCAAATTTACTGTGTAATGTTTCTGATTCTTCATTTCTTTCATCAGAAGTTAAAGTAAAAGAACCATCCTCAGTTCTTATTAAAAATCCCGCTATCTCATCCTTAAATAATTCTCTTGCATCTTTATGTCCATTTGCTTCTAATTCAAAAACTTCTTGTATGATTTTTTTATGCTGAGAATTAATTTCAAGTCTTGATGATTCATCTTCATTATTCATATATACACCATATAGAAACAAAAATAATTTCAATAAAAAAATATTATTCCTTAATTTATATAACTATATATTAATTATTACTTTCAAAGATAATAAATATTTATTAAGAAAAGTTTATTATCCCAAAAAAATTTACTATAAATTAACAAAGATAATAATAGAATACGGTGGTAAAAATGAATAAAAAAATTATAGGAGCAATTATTGCATTAATTATTATAGTTATTGCAGGATACACATTTTTCTATGCACCTTATCAAGATAATGTATTATCCGAAAAATATAATGCAAGTTTACAAAATGCAAGCAATATTGAAAAAAATATAGTAACAGCAACAGAAAAATTTAACAACCAAAACAGTACTGACGTTGATGTACTGATTAACACAATAAATAACGAAGTAACACCTAAATATTCTGAGGAAATAACTGTATTGAATGAAACAGTTAATTATGCAAACAATAATCAAACAAAAATAAATTACATAAATAACCAAACAAAACGGTTAGAATTAGAATCTAAAAGTTTAAATGCTACTGTAACTATGTTAAATGCTATTTCACAATACGTTAAAGGTGAAAAAAGTGGAGAAGATGCTCAAAGTTCAATTAATAGAGCTAACATAGAAATGGAAGATAGTGCCAAAGAATTAGAAAACATTAATGAGAACATTAAACAATTATTAAAAGATAATCCTGATTTAAACCAAACATTACATGGTCTTAATTTAGAAAAACCATTTTATGGAGAACAACGTACACTACAAACTCCAAATGTAGCTAATAACACTACCTCAGTATAATTTCTCCCCCATTTTACCAATTTTTTTCTAACTTTTTTTCTAAAAAATAATAATAATAAGTTTAAATAAAATAAATTATATCTATAGATTAGTTAATATAATGTTTAATTAGAATAATTTAATAAAAAAAGGATGTTGGAGAATGAAAACATTTAAGATGTATGTGAAAACAGTCATTTATAATGAACAGGGAAATATTCTTCTTTTAAATAAAAAAAGAATAAATAAAAAACCTAGTTGGGATTTACCTGGATCTTCATTTACTGAAGAAGAAAGTTTTGATGAAACCATAATAAATAACGTTCAAAAAGAAATTGGTTACTACGTATATCCCGGAAAAATAATAGGCATATCCGATTACTCAAATAAAAACGAGAAGGAAGTAAATGTAATAATGGAAGGAAGTATTCTTAATGGAGATTTATTATTATCCAAAGAATATGAAACACACACTTGGGTACCATTAGAGAGAATGACCGATTATCCATTAGCACCATGGTTAAAAAATTATTTCAAGGATAATAAAAATCCATTCCATGATGTTGAAATAGAAATAGAAGAAATTAACACTAAAAACCAAAGAAGACGAGAATTAATTCAGGAAGATGTGAAAATTAATAATACCTCTGAAAATAATTCTAAAAAAATAAACGAGAGTATTAAAAGTTCATTCGGATTATTAAAAGATACAATAATCAGAACATTCCATCCACAAGAGGCAAAAGTTAAACAAACACAGCCTAAACCTAATCAGATACATCAAGAAAACAAAATTGAAGATGAAAAAGATAGTTTCACAAATAAAATAAACCTTAACTTTAAACGGGAAAAAGAGGAATATATTGAAAAACCTACCAATGATGAAAATGAGATTATAATAGAACACAATGAAAATAACATCATAATAGAACATAACAATGATGATAATAAAATTGATCAAAAATCAAATGATGACATCATAATTGATCAAAAATCCAACGAAGATATTATAATTGAAGACAATATCATTAAAGATCCTGTTCCTCTAACAAAGAATATTCCAACACCGAATACTAGGAACAAGAAAATATTCGATATGAATATAAACAGACAAGAAAATATGAAAAATAGTGTGAAAAAAATAAAAAAAGTTATTAAAAACACTAAAACAAATGTGGAACCAAAAATTAAAATCATTAATGAAAACGATAAGATACCACGTATCAGAAAAGAAAAAGAATCAACAGAAAAAGTAAGTTTTAATTCAGAAAACATTAAGAATGGATGGAAAGAAAGGTTAAACAGAATAAACCGTACTGATGCAAACAATGTTAAGAAAGAAGCTCCTCGCCCTAAAGGACAAAGAAAATAACTTTGTCCCAACATCCCTTTTTTAAATAACCGACAATATGTAATTAATTGTTAATTTAATTATTTCAATACCAATATACCCTACTGAGATAAAATAGAGCATAGTTAAAAAACCTGCTATAAAACCTAAAATCATCAGATAGGAATCTTTTTCTAAAATACTCAAGGAAAGCATTAATATTGATAATGCTGGAGTGAAGTCTGTGAAAGGAATAGGTAACGGTAAGAATAATAATAAAGCAAGTATTATGGTCATCAATCCATTCGCTATTACAGCATATTTCTTCTTATATAAACTTCCCCTAGGTTTTGATATTTTTTCCAGATATCCAAAAACTTTTTCCAATACTTCAAATAATTTTAAAACATTTGTTTTAGATATTTCATATTTTCCTATGAAATTAGGGATGTAAATAGGTTTATTTCTTAGAAATGATATTTCTAATAATATTATTAAAATTCCAAAGGGTGTACTGCTTCCAGGAATAGATACCGGAATTAAAAATGGAGCAAGCAATATTATTATAAAAAATTGTACTCCTTCAGTAGATAATATCTTTGTTAATTCATTTAGAGTTAGATTTCCTGAGGGTAATTTTTTTTGGATTTCTTTTAAATTTTTTGATGTTGTAAGAGAATTTTCGTTTAATCTTTCTGTCATAATATCAATTAAAAAAAATAATAATATGAAAATTTTTAATATTTAATTGGTTTTTCATTTTATGTATCTTAAAACATTAATCTTTAAGGCTTTGTATAATTTCGGATAGATTAATATCTTTAATATATGGTATTGCTTCGGTAGCTCCGGTCTGTGTTGTAGATTGTGCTGCTATATAACTTCCTATTATCCCAGATTTTTCGAGTGAATAATCGTTTATGTATCCATATAAAAATCCTGCATTGTATGCATCACCCGCACCTGTAGTGTCAACTGCGTTAACTTCAAATATTTTAATGTTGTATTCTTCGTCTTGTTTTTTAATAAATGAACCTTTTGTGGAACGTTTAACAACTAATATTTCTACTTTTGGAGCTACTTGTTCTACGGCTTTTTTGAATTCTGTTTCGCCTGTTGCTAATAAGAGTTCTGTTTCGTTTATTAATAAAATATCTGTGTAAGATATTAGTTTATCCATGAATTCTTTTCCCTTATTTACATATAACATTCCAGGATCAAATGATATTTTAATTTTTGAATCCAATTCATCAAGTAATTCAAATTGTGTGTTTATTGATGGGTCTTCAGGGTTTAAACCTACAAATGATGTTAAATGTAACACTTTGGTGTTTAACAAGTAGTCTCTTTTTATGTCTTTGTTCGATATTTTATCGTTGATTTTTGGAGTCACGTAAAGTTTACGATTTCCTTCATCATCTACAAAGCCTATTACTTCACCTGTTTCTCCTTCTGATTCTATTAAATGATCAGTGTTTACATTATTTGATTCTAGATAGTTTTTCATCATTTTTCCATTAGAATCAGTACCAATTTTTCCAATATATCCAGTGTTTAATCCTAGTTTTGCCATTCCAATTATTGTGTTGGATGCAGATCCTCCACATGATTTTGTTTCATTGTATATGAATGTTTCTCCATCAGTTGGTGCAAATTCATTTACTTGGCATAAACGGTCTATGTTTAATGCGCCCCATCCTATTATATCAAATGTCATTTAAATCCCAGTTTTTATTCCAATATTTCTTTAAGGTAGAATTTGTATTTTCCAAGATTTCCACCATAATTTCCTGCAGATACTTTTAATACTCCGTCAACACCATTTAATGCTTCAATTCCTTTTATTAATGATTCTTTTGCGTTGTCGATGTTTAATGCATTGATTACAATTTCTGGAATATAGTTTACTCCTTCTTCAACTTTAGATTCTTCACCCAGTTTTTCTTTGAGTGATGGGCAGTATGGATGGTTTGTTGTTGGACCTATTTCAGGATAGTTTGTTTCAACTTTTGATCCTGCTGAACATATGTCAAATGGTGTGCATATTCCTTCTACTTCCTGTAATGCTTCTAATGATTTGTATCCTGCATCTAATACTGCTTGTTTAGTACTGCAGTAGTACCAGAAGTTCACTCCCATTATTCCTTCCATACAACCTAGTTTCTGTTCTATGTAAAAGTCTGGGACGCATATTGGTACTCTTATCATTGTTCTTCCATCAAAGTCTTCTGTCCATTCGTATCCATCACCACAATGTCCCACATGTTCGGTAGTATCTATGTAATCAAATGGGTCAATTGATGCGTCAAATATTTTCACGAAAGGTTTTACTAGTATGTCTTGTCTTATTCTGAATGATAATTCCTTATCAAATTTTTTAAGATCTTTCGTGTTATACCAGAATTGTATTATTACTCCCGGCCTATTATCGGGTGTTTCTTCTGGTGATAAGAATTTTTCTACTCCTGATTCTGTTCTTCCTATTACTGTTCCCGGTGTTGCACATGCATCATATGATATTTTTTCAATGGTTTTTTCATCTTCTGCTGTTACTATCATTCTTACACAGGTTCCTGTGAATGCTTCACAATAAGTATCTTCTATTTCAAAATCCATATTTTCACTATCCTAAGTTTCCTATTTTTTGTCCTCTTACTTTGTTTCTTATGATTTTACTTTTTTCATTTAATTTTTCTGTATTTTCTTCAGTAACTATATCTATTGATGCTTTATTTACAAGCAATTCCTTGGTAATTTCATTATTTTCTGAGTATCCTAGTATTGTTTCTAATGAATCCTCATTATATGATTTTATAAAGTCATATACTCCTTCTGTTCCTTTATTATTGAAAATTTCTGCTATTAATGCCAGTATTAAATTATTTGTTGATGTTATTGATATTGATGAGGAGTTAATGGAATGAATATTGCCATTAAATGATATGCTTATTCCATTGTTTTCTTTTGCATATTCTAATGCTTCACAGTCAGTTATGCTGTCTCCAGTATACATTAGATTATATGGTTCATATTCGTTTTTTTCTATAATGTCTAGAATAGCATTCCTTTTACCAATACCACCTACTGGTGTCACTGAATTGATTAATTCATTTATTTTCATTTTTGAGATTACATCCGTGAAATAGTGGTTAATGTTGTCAAAACTGTAATCAAATAGAATATTTTCCCGTATAGAAAGTAATGATTCTTGTTCATCATTATTTAAATCATACTTATCTAATTCTAATTGGGTTGAGTATGTGTTTTCATATTTAAAACCTGTTTTATCACATAAAGCTTTAATGTATTGATTATAACTGGTGCTTACAATATAAAATGGCATGATTTTTTGTACATGGCTTATCATGGAATAAGCTCCGTCAACCATGTTTATATTATCTTCCGAAAATTGTATTAAATCTTTTTCAGTTAGGTCATATGCTTTAAAAAATGGTAGAATAAGTTTTAAAGTACTTCCAGCAAGATATCCTTCAGTATTTTTTTCTACAAGCATGTCATCGTAGTTGCTTAATATACTAAAAAATTCCCCTCCTTCAGGAATAAAATAATCTGATATTTCATAGGCATTATCATTTACTGATAAAGGTCCTTCGCAATCAGTTACATAAAATTTATCTTTCATAAATCAAACTCCCATTAAAGAAATTTAACAATATAATTATGTATATCAAAAGAAACATATTAAATTATAATATAACTTTGAATCTGATGAACTATGACTTTGATGAACAAAATTATTAAGGGCATACTAATTGCTATTTTAATAATTGCTATTATACAAGTAATCCACCTAGTTGTATTCCATAACCCTGGACAAGATTACACGGAATTTTATATGGTTGACCATAACAATGATACATTAGATTATCCTATCAATGTTACTCAAAATTCCGTTAAAAAATTAGTTATTGGAATAACTAATCAGGAGCATCAGGAAACTAATTATACTATTAAAGTTTTGAAGGATAATCAGATTATTACAAAGTTCAATGAAACATTAAAGGATAAGGAAACTATGGAAATTCCTTATTATATGACTAGTACGAATGAGAAAGGAACAAACCAGACATTAAACTTTGAATTATATAAAAATAATGTTTCATCCCCTTATAGAACATTATATCTTAGGTATAATGTAATATAATAAATTTTTATACAATATGAAATATTTTTGACAAGTAATTAAAAAAATGAGGCAAAACATGAAAGATAAAAGATGTATCGTGACAGGAGGAGCCGGATTTATAGGTTCACACATTACAGAATTATTACTTGACCAAGGTGTTTCAAAAGTAACGATTATAGACAATATGTCAACAGGAAAAGTTGAAAACTTAAAAGACATGGATCATGATAGAATTGAACTTGTCTGCGGAGATATCGTTGATTTGGATTTAAAAACAATGTTTGAAAACTATGATTACATATTTCATGAAGCAGCTCTGGTAAGTGTGCCTGAAAGTGTTAAACATCCAACTAAAACAAATAATTCAAATATAAAAGGTAGTTTTAATGTATTTAAGGCAGGATGTGAAAATAAAGTTAACAAGATAGTATGCGCATCCTCTGCAGCAGTATACGGAGAGACAAAAGTTCTTCCAAATGTAGAAACACTACCATTAAAACCATTATCACCATATGCTGTATCCAAAGCAACAATGGAATTATATGCATATACTTTCACACAGACTTATAATTTACCAATAGCATGTTTAAGGTATTTTAACGTATTTGGTCCAAGACAAAGTGTTGATTCAGCTTACAGTGGAGTTATCCCTAAATTCATCACCACACTACTTAGAGGAGAACAACCAATCATATATGGTGATGGAACACAGACAAGAGATTTTGTATATGTAAAAAACATTGCTGAAGCCAATATTAAAGTTGCTTTGAGTGATGTAACTGGTGTTTATAACATTGCTCATGGTAATACAATTAATATTAAGCAATTACTTGAACGAATTTGTGAAATCATGGGATATGATTTTAACCCAAAATATGAACCTGTCCGTGAAGGAGACATTAAAAATTCATTTGCAGATATAAGTAAAGCAGAAAATGATTTCGGATACGAAAATGAACATGATTTTAACAAGGAACTTAAAGAAACTATAAATTTCTATGAAAAAGAATTTGAAAATTAATTCTTTACAACTAATTTTTCTTAATTTACAGGGATTATAATGTTTTCAAGGCTAAAAAATTTATTTAAACGAACTGAATATACTAAAGTTTTTGAGAATATACTATCCCTTACTGGTTTACAGTTTGCTAGTTACATATTACCTCTTATTACATTACCCTATCTTACATATATTTTAGGACCGGACAAGTTTGGATTAACGCAGTATGCAATGTCCTTAATATTATACTTCCAAATGTTTACTGATTATGGGTTTAACTTATCTGCTACTAGAGAACTTGCAATAATTAGGGAGGACAATACAAAAGTTTCTGAAATTTTCAGTACTGTGATGCTGATTAAGATATGTTTAACTGTTTTAAGTTTAATTATCTTATTAGCAATTTGTTCATTTATCCCCCGTTTTGCAAGTGATGCAGAGGTTTATCTGTTAACTTTTGGGATGGTTATAGGTTATGTGTTATTCCCTACTTGGTTATTCCAGGGCTTGGAATATATGAGGTATACCAGTATTCTTAATATAATTGGTAAAATAATATTCACTGTGTTTATCTTCGTATTTGTTCATAATACATCTGATTACCTGTTAGTTCCTATTATCAATTCATTTGGTTACCTTGTTGTAGGAATACTTGGAATTTATGTTGCTTTAACAAGGTTTGATATTAAACTAATAAAACCTTCATTAGAAAATATTAAGCATCATTTAAGGGCTGGTTGGCATGTTTTCTTATCCACAATTGCTATGAACATGTATACTACAACAAACACGTTCTTGTTAGGATTATTAACCAATAATACCCTTGTTGGTTATTATAGTATTGCTGAAAAGATAACTGTTGCAGTAAACGGATTGTTCACCCCTGTTTCACAAGCATTATTCCCATTTATCAGTAGAAATGTGAGTGAAAAGGATGAAAAAACAAATATCCTGTTCATTAGGAAGTTAACCAAATTAGCTGCCATCCTTGGATTAGTATTTTCCATAGGATTGTTTGTATTTGCAGATACTATAATTTTAATATTGTTTGGAGCAGAATATCAAAGTTCAATCATTATTCTAAGAATTTTATCTGTCTTACCATTTATGGTATCTTTAAGCAATATCTTCGGTATACAGACCATGCTCACATTCAATTACAACAAAGCATTCAGCAGAATTGTTTTGTTAGGTGGAATATTGGATATTACTTTGGGAATAATATTAATCATATTACTGAAGGATGTTGGAATAGCAATATCATTTGCAATAACAGAAACATTCATTACAACTGCAATGTTATTGTTCTTACAGAATAAGGGAATAAAAATATTAGGTAAATTAGAAAATTAAGATAAAAGGAGGGGAGAGATTTGTCATTTGATTATATAATTATTGGAGCAGGTATTGCTGGAATAACCTGTGCAGAGGAGATTGCAAATGTTCTTAACAAGAAAGTTCTGTTGATTGATAAAAGAGATCATATTGGTGGAAATTGTTATGATTATACCAATGAGGAAGGTACAATAATTCACAAGTATGGTCCACATATCATCCACACTAACAGCAATAGGGTTTATAATTATTTATCATTGTTTACCCTATGGAATATTTATAATCATAAAGTTCTATACAAAGTTAATGACAGTCTTATCCCAGTGCCTTTCAACTTAATCAGTATTGATAAATGTATTCCATTACATTCTAATCATATTAAGGATGCACTTCTTGAAGAATATGAAGTGAATAGTAAAGTTCCGATTAAAGAGCTTAGAAATTCATCAAATAAGTACCTGAAATTGTTGGGCGATTTTATATATGATAAGATATTTTTAAAAGATTATGAAAAGTTATATGGACTAAAATCTGAAGAACTAGATGAATTTGTTGATAAAATGTTACCTGTGGAAGTTTCATATGATTGCAGGTACTATGATGACATACACCAAGTTATACCATCACATGGTTATACAAATATGTTCCAAAATATGCTAAGTAACCATGACATTACTATAATGTTGGAAAAGGATTATCATGAAATCATAGATATTGACTATGAAAATAAGAAAATATATTATGAAGGAAAAGAATTCCGTGGACACCTGATATTCACTGGTATGATTGATGAATTTTTTAATTACAGATTTGGACGATTGCCATACAGATCATTAATCTTACTTAATGAAGACTTAGATGATGTGTTATTTCAAGACAATGCAACTATTTATTACCCTGAGGAGTATCATTTCAGGAGAATAACTGAATTCAAGTATTTGACTGGTCAGCAAACTTTCTATACTACAATTCAGTTTGAATTTCCTACAGAATATGATATTAACAATGATGAACAAAACATACCATATTATCCAGTAGATTTAGAAAAAAATAGGAAGATTTATGAAAAATATCATGAATTAAGTCAAGAGTATGAAAATATAACTTTTATTGGTCGATTAGCTGAATATAAGTATTTAAGAATGGATGAAGTTGTAGAGAAAGTTCTTGATCTTGTTGGTGAAAAATTCATAGGTATTGACACCGAGAAATAATTATTAGAAGTGAATAAAGATGAGTACTGTCAGAACACTTGTTAAAAACACCAGTGTATTGTTTTTATCACAACTGGTTAGTTATATTCTTGCATTCTTTTACACTTTGTATTCTGCAAGATATCTTGGAACTACAAACTTTGGTATTATCTCTTTTGCTACTGCAATATCTGGTTTATTTGCAATATTCACTGATTTAGGATTATCTACATTAACTATACGTGAAGTTGCTAAGGATAAGAGTAAAACTGGAAAGTATCTTGGTAATCATGGTACTATTAAATTAATATTATCCTTGATAACAATGTCTGCATTAATAATATTTGTTAATGTTGGAACATTTGATGTTGTTACTAAGAATGTAGTGTATTTGATTGGTTCTTCAGTTATAATAAATGCATTTGGTGGTGTGTTTACCTCATTGTTCAGGGCATATGAGCAAATGGAGTATCAGTCAATTTCCGAGATTTTAAATGCAAGTGTATTGTTTGTTGGTATTCTAATCTGTGTGTTTACAAAACAGTCAGTCATTGCTGTTTCATTAGTATATGTCATAGCATCATTAGCTGTACTGTTATATAATTTTGTTATATGTACACGAAATTATGGTTTAATTCATTTTCAGACAGATTTAAAGTTTTGGAAATACTTAATATTAACCGCTTATCCACTGGCAATAACCAGCATTTTTGCTTTAATATCATTTAAAATGAATACTATTCTTTTAAATATGTTAACAACTAGTGCAGTTGTAGGGGAATATACTGCTGCTTTTAATTTAATGCAAGCATTAATATTTATACCAACAGTATTTTCTACTGCTGTTATGCCAATATTTTCTAAGTTATATGTTGATAGCAGGGAAATGTTAGCTTATTCATATAAGAAGTCTTTAAAGTATTTGACTATAATTAGTATGCCTATTGCTATGGGAACTACAGTACTCTCGGATAAGATTATATTATTTATTTATGGATCTGCTTATGTGAATACTATACCAATACTTGAATTGATTATATGGGCATTGCCTGCAATATTTTTAAGTTATATTCTTGGAACCAGTATTGCTTCTATTAATAAGCAGCATGAAACTGTTAAAGCTACATTCATTTGTTTACTGTTTAGTACCTTTGGTAATTATATCTTAATACAGTTGTTTAATGGTATTGGTGCTGCAATGATTACCGTTCTTAATGAGGTAAGTATGGTTATATTTTATATGTATATAATGCATAAATATGGATATTCTGTCCCATTAAGGGAAATACTGATAAAACCTTTTATTGCAAGTCTTTTGATGGGTGTTGTAATATATTTCATTAATTTGGAATTATTTATTAGTGTGGTTATAGGTATGATAGTTTATTTCATGTGCATATTAATTATCAGAACATTTGATAAAGATGACATGGATATTATTAAAGAGTTATTGCCTGATAAGATTGTTGATAAATTGAATTTGTGATTAACATGATGAGTATAATTTGTGTTTATAATGATGAGGAAATTCTTAATGAATATTTGTTAAACAGTTTAAATGCTCAGACTGAGAAGTATGAACTGGTATTAGTTGATAATAGAAGTAATGAATTCAGTAGTGCTTCTTCAGCTTTGAATTATGGTGCTTCGAAGGCTCATGGAGAGTATTTTGTATTTGTTCATCAGGATATTAATTTTACGGATAACAACTGGATTAAACACACTATAACTCAGTTGAAGGACTTGAAAAATGTTGGTATTGTCGGAGTAGCAGGAAAGACTACTGATAGTTTAGTGAGAAGTAATATTAAACAGGGATTAACTCCCGTGGATGTGTCACCGTTTAAAATTGATGCAGTGGAAAAGGCCAGCACACTAGATGAGTGTTTATTCATTATTCCCCGAGATGTTTTTAATAGATTCCCGTTGAATGAGGAATGTGATGATTGGCATTTATATGCTGTGGATTATGTTTATAACATTAAAAATAAAGGATTAAATGCTTACATTATACCAACCATGCTAGAACATAGATCAAAGGGAGCATCTATGAGTGATGGATATTATAATACATTGCCAAAATTACAAAAAAAATATTTTAAGAGGGGTTTAATACGTACCTGTATGGGAGATTGGTTTACATTTATTCCAATATCCATACAGAGGATTATTAAAAGATTTAAGAATTATTAGTTAATAATTCTATTATGAAAGTACAGCAATCATCATATTTTGATATGCATTCTACTTCTTCAACAAAAACTTCTTTTTCATAGAATTCTTCAAATATTCCCTTAAGAATTCCTTTGGTTATGTTACATAAAGTTCTATTATATTGTAATCCGTTACATTCTTTACAGTTATAATTTTTTAATATTAGTGGATTGTCACTGCTTAATTTTATCTGGCCTAATTCTAAATCTTCGAATTTAGTTGTTATTGCATCTATTAATTCATCAAAAGTTTCAAATTCTAATGTTGAAAATAAAGCTTTACCCACATTTTTCCCAGTTTCAATTTCTAATGGTTCTAATTGAAGTCCATGTATTAATAAAATTGATTTATATTGCCTAAACACTTCAGTAAATAATTGTTCCTTATTATTAATTTGAGTGTCAAACTCAGGATATTTGTATATTATTTTATCAGGGTATATTTCTCCAATATAATCTGCTAAAATATAGAAAAGTTTACTTCTACGATCCCTTGGATGAGATTTGAAACTAATGATACCTTCATCTATAAGATTTTTTAAATGTACTGAAATTGTTGATTTTGATTTGCCTGTTTCACTGACTATATCCGCTTCACTAACTTGGCCCTCCAATAAGTTTAATATCTGAATTTTAATAGGACTATCTACTACTTTTATTCCTTTACTAGTAGAATATATCTTAGTTGTTGTGTTATTGAAATTGTTTATAGGCATCATGATTATTTCTATATAAAAATAATAATATAAATCTTTTTCTTAAAAATAAATAATAATCGAATACCATACCAAAAAAGTGGAATAAATATAAACTATAATTTAAAAAGATGACTATAAACATGAATAATATGAAAAAAAATCATAATAACAAGAAAAAAAATAAGATATCAAAATTATAAGCAATTAAATATAAACATAATTAATAGTAAATCATGGGAAGTATAGGACATGGTATTTATTTTATCAAGATTATATCAGATGTTACCAAATAGCATTAAAAATCATAGAAAAGTAATAGAGTTAGTTCAAAAATTCAACAACAACAATAAATTTAATGAACTGGAGTCACACTATAAAATGCTGGATTTAATATTTAATAGCTGTGATATTAAAGCCACTGGTGTTATGAGACAAATACAATTATTATCTTTAGAATTACTTAAACTATTTGATAAAATATGCCAAAAACATGATATAAAGTACTGGTTAGACTATGGAACTCTTCTTGGTGCCGTACGTCATGGTGGATTTATTCCATGGGATGATGATATTGATGTTTCTATGTTAAGAGAGGATTATAATAAGTTTATAGAAGTATTCCCAGAAGAAATTGAAAAAATTGAAGCACTGAAAGATCATATTATAATTTCAAAGCTTACCCAACCACACAAAAATTATCCATCCGATTGTAATGACTTGGATAAACTGAATAATGGAACTTTCATATTATTCTTCCAATGTGCCTTCAAAAAGCCATTCGTACATTTTGACGTATTTCCAAAGGAATATATAGAAGACGAAGGATTAACAGCAGATAGGAATGAGAAACAAACGCAACTGCAGGTAGAACTTAGAGAAAAAATTAGTGATGGTATATGGACATTTGATGAAGGATTGGAAATTGAACGCTCAAAAATGAAATTCACAAATTTAGAAACATCCCACATATCTGATGCTATTGATGGATTACATAACAACATCCATAACAGAATCTATGATATTAACTATGTTTTTCCTCTAAAACAAATCACATTTGAAGATTATGAGTTTAACTGTCCTAATGATTGTGAGGAATACCTTCCTTTAATATATGGTCCTGAGTATATGCACATACCACACATAGCCTTAGATCATAATACAACAGGCTTTGTGAACAATCAGTACTCCAATGTTAAAAAGGACGTTAATAACGGATTTGAAGAAGCCATAAGTTTACTGCAAGAGATTAATAAAAACTTCAAATAATCTATCCAACCCTTATTTTTTAATTTAATATTATTATTAACTTTTTTTGAATCAAAAGAATCAGTTTAATATGACTATTCTACAATATACGATGATTTATAATAGTTAGTAAAACCTAATTGAAAATTTAAATAAAACAAAAAAGATAAATAAACATTAATAATAGATTGAAATGATTTAATTATACTAAGGAGATTTTAGTGTGGATATAGAAAGTGCATATGAAGGAGAAACTATCCTCGTAACAGGTGGAGCAGGATGTGTAGGAAGTAATTTAACAAGAAAACTTGCAGAATACAATCCTAAAAAGATAATTATCTTAGATAACTTATCATCAGCATATAAATGGAATATACCAAAAGCAGATTGTATTGAATTTATAGAAGGAGACATTTGTGATGATCAAGTACTCAAATGGGTGTTCAAGGAATCACCAGATTATGTATTCCATTTAGCAGCACATTTTGCTAATCAGAACTCTGTAGACCAACCAGAAAAAGATTTAAAAGTTAACGGACTTGGAATTCTGAAGGTACTTGAATATGCTCAGTTAACAGGTGTAAAACGATTTGTTTATTCAAGTAGTGGTTGTGGAGTTTACGGTTTAGATTCAAAAATGCCCTTCGAAGAACATGATATTAGTATTAGTCTCCATACACCATACCAAGTAACTAAATTGTTAGGAGAACTTTACACCAATTATTTCCATAACCTTTATGAATTACCTATTGTTAATGCCAGATTCTTTAATGTGTTCGGCCCTGGAGAAGTACCTGGAAAATATAGGAATGTTATACCAAACTTTATGTATTGGGCAATGAATGGCCAAGCATTACCTATAACTGGTGATGGAACAGAAACTCGTGACTGGACTTATGTAGAAGATATTGTTCAGGGATTAACCAGGATGGGAATTGTGGAAGATGCAATAGGAGAAGCTATTAACTTGGGTTCAGGTAAAGACCATCAAGTTATTGATATGGCAAATAAGGTCAATGAATTATGTGATAATAAGGCAGGAATAGAGTATAAAGAACGTAGGAATTGGGATGCTAAAAACAAGTTATTGTCATCAATTGATAAAGCAAAAAAAATATTGAAATATGAACCAAAACATGGATTTGATGAAGGATTAGAAAATACTCATGAATGGTTCGTTAATAATTGGGATAATATCCAGAAAAGTGCAGAATTTAAATTTTAATAACAAATAATTGAATTACATCCATAATGGTGATTGAAATGAGAATATTAGTGGTACAAGAATCTGATTGGATAAAGAGAAATCCTCATCAACAACATCATTTAATGGAATTATTAGGTTTACGTGGTCATAAGATAAGAGTTATTGACTATGAGGTTGAGTGGAAGGATAATAAGAAAGATGATGAAAAATATAAATCTCCGAGACAAGTGTTTGAAGGTTATAAGAAAGTGTATAACACTGACAATATTACAGTAATAAGACCACCTCTTATTAAAATTCCTGTACTTAATTATTTTTCAGTCATACATTACCATAAAAATGAGATTAAAAGACAAATAAGGGAATTTAATCCAGATATTATCGTTGCTTTTGGTATATTGAATGCAAATATTGCTTCCAGGATAGCTAAAAAGGAAAAGATACCTTTCGTTTATTACTTTATAGATGTGTTACATCAACTTATTCCTGAAAAGACATTTAGAGGTTTGGGTAAACGGATAACTCAGAAAACTATTAAAAATTCATCTTATGTGCTCACGATTAATCGTAGACTTAGTGAAACCGCTGTTGAATTAGGAGCTAATCCACATAAGTTATCAATTATTGATGCTGGAATTAATTTAAAACAATTCAACTATAAAAGTCATAGAGGAAACAAGATTAGAAGATATTATAATATTAGTAACAAGGACATAGTCCTTTTTTTCATGGGATTCTTGTATAATTTTGCAGGACTTAAAGAATTAGCAGTAGAACTTGGAAAGAACAAGGCTAAATATCCTAATATTAAATTGTTAATTACTGGTGATGGTGATGCTTTTGAAGCCTTGACTCTTATCCAGAAAAGATATCATTTAGAAGATCAGTTAATTCTTACTGGAAGACAAAAATATACTATAATGCCTGATTTGATTGGTGCTAGTGATGCTTGTATTCTTCCAGCATACAAGGATGAAATTATCATGCAGGATATTGTTCCTATTAAATTGTATGAATATATGGCTATGAAGAAACCGGTTATTGCAACTAGACTTCCAGGTTTGGTTGCTGAATTTGGGGAGAAAAATGGTTTGATTTATATTAACACTCCTGAAGAAGTTTTAGATATTGTTCAGGAAAAATTTAAGAACAAAAAGGAAATTGAAAGTATTGGACTTGCAGGTTATAATTTTGTTCGTGATAATGATTGGAGTGCATTGGCTATTAAATTTGAAAGTATTTTAGAAAATTTGATATTGGATGTTTTATTAAAAGATGTTTAAAACTTTTTTTTTAATTTTTTTTAGTGATGATTATGAAAATATTACAGGTTATACCTTATTTTGCATTTTCTAGGGGAGGAGATGTGAATGTTTGTTACAATATTTCTAAACAATTTTGTAAAATGGGTCATGATGTTACTATATTAACTACTACTTTTGATTTTGATAAGGAGGATACTGATAGTATACCTAATTTGACTCTTGTTCCTATTGAGCATAAATTCAATTTAGCATTATTCATTTACTCTCCTAAAATAAAAGAATGGCTTGAGGAAAACATAAGAAACTATGATATCATCCATTTACATGAACTTAGATCATACCAAAACAATGTGATTATAGGATATGCTAAGAAATATGGTATCCCCTATATATTACAACCACATGCATCCACTCCAAAGCATGTAAACAAATCATTCATAAAGAATATATACGACTTCATATACGGTAACAGAATTATGCAAAATGCTACAACAACAATCGCAGTATCTAATGAAGAAGCATATTACGATAAACTTATGAAAGCTAGAGACGTTCAAGTAATATATAACGGAATGAACATCGAAGAATACGATAAATTACCCAAACAGGGAACTTTCAAGAAAAAAATCAATATATCCTCACCGTACATACTATACCTCGGAAGAATGGATAAACTCAAAGGAATAAACCACCTCATAGAAGCATTCAGTTTACTTCCACAAGAATTCTCAGAATACAAACTAGTCATTGCAGGTAAGATTACAGAATACAAGAAAGAATTAGATAATCTAATAAAAACATACAATATTGAAGACAAAGTCATATTCACAGATTTTATTGATGAAAAAGACAAAAAAAGTGTATACATTGATGCAGAATTATTCGTTAATCCCGTGAAATACATGGGCGGAGTCTCAATAACCGTCTTTGAATCAATATTATCCAATACGCCCGTGATTGTAACACCAGAATCAGGGGAACTAATAGAAAAAATCAATGCAGGTACCGTAATAGAATATGGTAATATCGAGTCACTGAAAAATGAAATCATACACAGTTTAACTGATGAAAAAATGGTAAATGAACAATTAAGGAATGGACAAGAATACATTCGAAACAATCTAGAATGGACAACTGTGTCAAATAAAATATTAACCATCTACAAAGAAGCATTAAATAAAGGTGAATTTGATGACTAAAATATTACTGTTATGTCATGACATACCTTCAATGACTGTAGGTGCCACATTACCCTTATATCATCTTATAAAACAACTCGGAAATAAATATGACATCCATTTAATCTCATTCAACTCTAAAAAATACGATGTTAAACTTCTTGAAAAATATTTATCAGATATAGATACTTTACTCATCCCAGAATATTTGGATATTAAAAACCAACTAAAATATACTGTTAAAAACATGTTATCATTTGATAATATTAAAACAAGAAGCTTTTTAAACTATTATTATCATCCTAAAATGAAGAAATTAATCCAAGAATCATTAGATGATAAGGATCTTATCATAACAGACATGCCCATGGCATTTTATGTGAAAAATATTAAAAAACCAAAAATAGTTTATGCGTTCGATGCAGTGAGTGACTACAATTATAAAATGTACAATAAAGCAGAAACCCTTGTTTCAAAAACATATTGGTACCTGAACTATCTTAAAATTCATAGATATGAACAAACATACAATAAATTTGATTCATGCATATTAGTAAATAAGAAAGATAAACAAATTCTTGAAAAGGATATTGACACTAATTTGGAAGTTATTCCAAATGGTGTGGATACTGAGTTTTTTAGGAATAATAACGAAAAAACTGACCCCCACATTGTTTTCTTAGGAGATATGAGTACACCGCCTAATAATGATGCTGTAAAATACTTTATCGAGGAAATTTATCCAAAGGTGTTGAGTAAAAAACAAATACCATTTTGGATTGTTGGACGTAACCCATCAAGTTATATAGAAAAAGTTGGTAATGACAGTAATATAACTGTAACTGGTTCTGTTGAAGATGTTAGAACCTATTTATGTCCCGGAACAATATTTGTTACTCCAATGATATCGGGTACTGGAATAAAAAATAAGATATTGGAAGCAATGAGTATGAATTTACCAGTAGTTTCTACTAGTATAGGAATAAATGGTATTGATGCAGAAAACTATAAAGAATTCATATTATGTGATGATCCTACTGGTTTTGCAGATGCTATCCTAGAATTAAGTTATAATAAAGATTTATCAGAAAAGATTGGTCTCGAGGCTAGAAGATTTGTTGAAAAGAATTATTCATGGGAACGTTCCATGCATAAAATGGAAAAAATAATTGAAAAGGTTAGTACCTGAAATATTTATTTCATTATTGACAAAAATAATTATTAGATTAAAAATTAATTGTATATACATAAAATAGGGATTTGTTAAAAAATGAAAGTTTCATTTGTTATTCCGGCATTAAATGAAGAAGGGATAGTAGGAAAAACTATTAAAAGTATTCCTGTTGAAGATATTGAAGAAGCAGGATATGAAGTGGAGATTATAGTAATAAATAATAATTCCACAGACAATACTGAACAAGAAGCTAGAGAAGCTGGTGCTACTGTTTTTTTAGAAATGAATAGAGGATATGGAAATGCTTATAAACGTGGCTTTAAAGAGGCTACTGGTGATATTTTAGTTATGGGTGATGCTGATGGAACATATCCATTAGAACAGTCAATGCGTTTTATTAATATGATAATAGAGGATGGTTGTGACTTCGTTATAGGTTCACGTTTTGATGGAACTATTGAGGAAGGTGCTATGCCTGCACTGCACCAGTATATAGGTAATCCTATGTTAACTAAGATGTTAAACATATTGTTCCATTCACATTATTCTGATACTCACTGTGGTATGAGAGCATTTACGCGTGAAGCATATGACAAAATGGAATTAACTGCTCCTGGAATGGAATATGCTATTGAAATGGTTATTGAAGCATCAGAGAAAAATTTACGTATAAAAGAAGTGCCTATTTCATATAGAAAACGTGGTGGTGGAGAAGCTAAGCTCAGTTCCTTTGATGATGGTTGGAGACATATTAAATATATGTTAACTCGTAAATTTAACTAAATATCCCAATTTTTTGTTTTTTTAGGAGAATGTTATTATGAAAATTGCGTTTATTTATGATACTGCATTTCCTTGGATTACTGGAGGAGCCGAAAGAAGAATATACGAGATTGCAACCAGATTAGTTAATAGAGGTCATGATGTTCATATTTTTTCTTTAGGTTACTGGATGGAAGCAGAACACTATTCTTCTAAAGAAATAATACAATATAATGGCATTACCTATCATAGTGTGGGTAAACCAATGGATTTATATACAGAAAATAATACTCGTTCTATTAGAGAAGCATTATACTTTGCCAGATGTATTTTGACTAATGCTGAATTAAATGATTTTGACATTGTTGATTGTCAAGGTTTCCCTTATTTTTCATGTTATACCAGTAAATTAAAAAACCGGAAAAATCTGGTTATTACTGTACATGAGGTATGGAATGATTATTGGTATGAATATCTTGGAAAATTAGGCTTATTCGGAAAAATTATAGAAAAAGGAATTTTTCATTTAACAAAAAATATAATATGTGTTTCACAATTAACTTATGAAAATATGCTTAAGAACAAAACTCCTGATAACGCCACTATTATATCTAATGGTGTGGATACTAATGAAATAACCTTTATAAACCCTCACCGGGAGTATTCTGATGTTATATTTGCTGGACGATTAATTCCTGAAAAGCATGTGGATCTAATTATTAATGCTATTTCAAAGGTTGTTTCGGTACATCCGCGAGTTAAATGTAAAGTTATAGGTAATGGTCCATCAGAAGCATATCTTAAGCAGCTAACGGCTGATTTAAATATTGAGAATAATGTCATTTTTGAAGATTTTTGTGAAAAACAGGATGAATTGTATAGTAAGATTAAAAGTTCAAGTGCTTTAATTCTGCCTTCCAAACGTGAAGGTTTTGGTATTATTGTTATTGAAGCAAACGCTTGTGGTGTTCCAGTGATAACTCTTGATTATCCTATGAATGCTGCTAAGGATCTTATAAGAGAAGATAATGGTTGGTTGGTTGATGATAATCCGGAAGAACTTGCTAATTTAATCTGCAGGATTATTGATGATGGTGTTAGTAACCAGCAAAGAAAGTTATGCAGAAACTATGCGAAAGAATATGATTGGAATCATATAGCTTCATTAACCGAAAAATATTATTATTCCATTAAGAAATAACAATTCTCCCATCTTTTTTTTAGATTTGAGTGTTGGCATAAATTCGTTTTTGTAATACTTTTTTATGTGGATGAAACTTTTTTTTGGTATGATTGTTACTTATGTATATATAATATTGTTAAATATTACTTACCAAGACCCCCTTGATTACTTACCAGCTGCTCTTGGATTAAACTTATATAGCTTTTATTCTATAATTTATATTATCGAGTCATAGAATTGTTATTTATGAAATTCTTTTCTTGATTTTCGTTTTTTAAAGTTAATGGAGTGAAATAAGCAGTATTAATTATTATGATAGATGAAAATTGTATATATTTAACTCAAAGTACTCTTATTAGAGGTCTTTCTAAGAAACAATTCAATGTTTTAGTGGATATTTCATTGAAATTAAATGATTTACGAAATTGTGCTATAAAAACTACTAAATTAGATAAATGTGCTGATGATAAACATTTTAAACAGTTGAATTTCAAATCAATAATCACTAAAGTTAGAACTGAATTCAGTAAAGATTATTCATTTATTCAAGCTCATATAGCAAATAATGTTATTAAAAAGCATGTTGAATCTTTTAATTCTTATGTTGCATTAACAAATAAAAGCATCGATAATGAATATAAACGACCATTAAATAAACCTAAACGGAGAGATGACAGTTTACATAATATTATAATACCGCGGGAGTCAATAACTTCTTCCAAGAAAAAATTAGCCCAGGGTTACATTGAATTACCCTTAAGCAGAGAATATAAAAAAGAGTTAAAATCCAAAGATTGCAGACCACGTATTAGAATTCCGGAAAATATACGTGATAAAAAGATTATACAAGTAGAAATTATACCATTAAAGAATGGACAAATGTTTAAAGCCAATTTCACATATCAAATGGAAAAAGAGTCTCTAGGTTTAGATGAAAGTAAGATGATGGGTATTGATTTGGGTGTTAATAATTTTGCAAGTATTGTTACAAGTGAAGGGACCCCATATCTTGTGGGCGGGCGATTTTTAAAAAATCAAATAGCCTTCAAATGCAAAAAAATAGCACAATATCAATCAATACTAAACAAACAGGGACTAAAAACATCCAAACGAATACAAAAAATAAACACCAAATTTAAAGCAATACAAAACAACTTCCTAGATCATACAACCAAATTCATAATAGAAACATGCAAAAAACAAGACATAGGAACCATAATACTCGGATACAACAAAAACTTCAAATACGAAACAGATATGGGAAAAAAACAAAATCAAATATTCACACAAATTGCTTTCAAAAAATTCATAAACAAACTAGAAACGCAATGCCAAAAATACGACATCAAACTAATTATTACCGAAGAATCCTACACAAGCAAAAGCAGTTTCCTAGACAACGACATATTACCAACCTACAAAACAGACGAAGAAGAAGAGGAATATAAATTTAAAGGAAAACGAATAAAAAGAGGACTCTATAAAACAAGCACAGGAATATTAATAAATGCAGATATCAATGCAGCATGTAATATCATTCGTAAAAGTAAGCAGAACTTCCCCAAGGAACGACTGTATAAGTGGGCACGGACTGCCCCAGGGAAAATCAAAAAAATACAAGACTATTTTCAAAAATAAACAATAAAAGAAAAGGGTATTGTTATATTTGATTTGAACAAAGACATAATGCTGGTTATCATTTTGAAAAAAAAGGTTAATATTTTTTCGAGTATTACTTTTTTTCTCTTGAAACTAATTTATGCCAAGTCTCGATTTTAAATATTTGTAATAATAAATGTGTTTTTGCTAAAAAATCATAAATCTTTAAAGATATATAAATAATTATTATTAAGGTTATCTTGAGGTTTTAATATTGAAAGTTATACAAACTCCCGTACGATTTTACCCGTTCATTGGAGGGGTTGAAAAGTATGTGTATTATATTTCTAAAGAACTAGTTAAATATGAAAACTGTGATGTTAAAGTCATATGTGCTAATGAACCAGAAAATGTTTCCGAAGAAGTGTATAATGACATAGTTATTAAACGATTAGGTTACACTGGAAAAATAGCTAATACTAATGTTACTTTATCCCTGCCCAAAGTATTATACAATGAAGATTTTGATATTATCCACACGCATGTCCCTACCCCATGGAGTAGTGATTGGAGTAATATATTTTCCAGAATAAAAAATAAACCTCTTGTAGTAACTTATCATAATGATATTATTGGGGAAGGAATTGCAAACACTATTGCTAATATTTATAACAGTACCGCTCTTAAATTACTGTTAAATAGGGCTAACAAGATTATTATTACACAAGATGATTATATTCAGTCACCTCATTTACAGAAATATAAGGATAAGATAACTACAATTCCTAATGGTGTGGATACTTCCTTGTTTACTCCAACAACAAGTGCAAAAAAGGATAATCAGATATTTTTCCTTAGTGTTTTGGATAAATTTCATAAGTATAAAGGATTAGATTATCTTCTTGATGCATTAGTTGAAGTGAAAAAAGTAATTTCTGATGTTAAACTGGTTGTTGGTGGTAAGGGATCATTGTTAGAGTTCTATAAAAATAAGGTCAAAGATTTAGGTCTGGAGGATAATGTTGAATTTAAAGGATTTTTAACTGATGAAGAAGTTATATCAATGTATCAAGAATCAGAATTATTTGTTTTACCTTCTATTTCCTCATTACAGGAGGGTTTTGGTATTGTTGTCCTAGAAGCATTGTCCTGTGAAACTCCTGTTATTAGCACGACAATAGTAGGTGTGTCTGATGATGTTATCAACACAGATAGTGGTATTATAGTTCCTCCAAGGGATGTTGATAAACTTACAGGGGCTATAATAAAAATCTTAAGTGACAAGAAATTAATTGCTCAGATGGGTAAAAAGGGTAGACAACTTGTTCAAGAAAAATATGAATGGAAGAGCATTGCAAAGTCAATACATGAATTGTATGAGGAATTATTATGAGAATATGCTTTGTAAGTAATCTTTATCCCCCAAATGTTCTTGGAGGGGCCGAGATTGTTGTTGAAAAAATGGCTAATGCTATGAATAAACGAGGCCATACTGTTATTGTTATAACAACCAGCCCCGACGATTCTATGCATATTCTTAAAGAGGAGGGTATTACTGTTTACCAGTTGAATACCACTAGATTATATCCTACTTATAAGCAGACAGAACCTCAGGGAGTTAAGAAGCCGTTATGGCATGTTTTTGACTTATGGAATAATAAGACATTGAATGTTATCAAAGAGATTCTGGTAAAGGAAAGTATTGATATAGTGCATATTAACAATTTTAAGGGTTTGTCGTTGTCTTGTTTTAAGTCTGGAAAAGACTTGGATATTCCTGTTGTTTATGAATCACATGATTTTTCATTGATTTGTCCTAGGGCTAATCTGATTAGGGGAAATAATACTCTTTGCCAAAATAGGAATGTAATCTGTAATGAGTATGTTAGGGTTCAGAGAAAATTACTTAGTGATAATGTTGACTTGGTTATTTCACCATCACAGTTTATGATTGACACGTTTAGGGATAATAATTTCTTTAATAATACTGACTGTGTGAAAATTCCTTTAGGTGTTGAGTTTGAATCTAACAGGACTGTTAAAAATTATGATACGATAGATATTACTTATATCGGTACCCTGGGTAAACATAAGGGTGTTCATACATTAATAACAGCTTTTAAACAGATAAATAATGAAAATATCCGTTTACATATAATTGGTAAGGGTTATGATGAAGAAGAGTTTAAAAAAATGGGTGACACTGATGATAGGATTATCTTCCATGGATTTGTAGATAACCGTGATATATTGAAGTATTATGAGATGACTAATATTCTTGTAATACCTTCAATATGTTATGATAATTCGCCATTAGTTATTTATGAAAGTTTCAGTACCGGAACTCCTGTTATTGGCAGTAGTATTGGTGGAATTCCTGAATTAATCACTGAAGGTTATAATGGTTTTCTGTTTGAATCAGGCAATTCTGATAGTTTGAAAGAGAAACTTGTAAAAGTAATAAATGACAAAGAATTATTAAAAACATTGGAATGTAATGCATTTGATAGTTTACCTTCCGATTCTATGGAAATTATGATTAGCCAGATTATCAGAGAATATGATCAATTAGTAGAGCAGTGAATAATGATGGAATTTAGAAATATTTTTACGATGAACGATTGGAAATTTAAAGAATTTGCAATAGTTATTCTGCTAATACAAGTTTTAATGTGGGTTGTAGGATATTTTTCATTTAATGAAATGCATATACCTATATTTAATGATATTATCACATTATTATACCTTAGCTTAGTTCCAGGAGTTCTTATACTGAGGATAATGAAGATTCATAAACTTGGAAATACTTTCACCACATTACTTAGTGTGGGTTTGAGTATTCTTTCCGTGCTTGTAATTGGATTGTTTATGAATCAGGTATATCCACTCGTTGGTATTGCACATCCTATTGAAACTATCCCCTTATTGGTAACATTCACAATTTATAACATGCTTCTATTGGTGGTTGCTTATAAACAGGATAAGACTTATTTCCATCATAGCAGTTCAAAATTAAATTTTGAGCTATTAACTTCTAACCAGTTCCTTTGTCTATGTATTTTACCTTTAATTGCTATTATTGGTGCTTATACGTTACAGTATGATGGTAGGAATGAGATTCAAATACTGTTATTATTGTTGATATGTATACTGGTGTTGGCTATGGCTTGGGGATATTTGAAGAAGAATTATTTCCATATTGCCATTTTCAGTATTGCAATATCATTATTGTATTATAGTGTTCTGATATCTAATCATATATGGGGTTATGATATATTCTTTGAGTATCAGTTTGCCACATATGTTATTAAGAATGGTATTTGGGATTATACTTGGCCTCATGCATATAATGCAATGTTAAGTGTTGTTATGTATGCACCAATATACAATAAATTATCTGGTATGACTTTGACCTGGATTTTAAAGTTTATTTATCCATTCCTGTTTTCATTAATAAGTATTGGATTATATAAGATCTTTGAAAAACGTACTGGAGGAAAAATAGCATTTCTTGCAGCATTTTTCTTTATTGCTTATAATGGTTTTTCATATGGATGGATGGTTCAGATGGCAAGACAGCAGATTGCTGAAATATTTCTTGTACTCTTAGTATGGCTGATGATAGATAGACGTATCCCACAGAATAAGAGAAAAATATTGTATTTATTATTTGGTGTAGGATTAATATTATCCCATTACAGTGTAACATACCTTTTCATGTTCATGCTACTTGCTACTATACTGACATTAACAATAATATCCAGTCGTTTTGGTAACATATTAAACACAATTCTCTTAAAGTTTGGTGCTAAACAGAAATACTTCGGAGAATACTTTAAAGTAGAGGATCAGACCATTAGTCTTCCTTTATCGTTGTTCTTCATAGGATTTATTGTTGTCTATTATTCCTTAACTGCTGACAGTAAACCTATTGCTTCATTGTTTGATGCTTTGAAGATTGTTTCAAAAAATGTTAACATGATAGTTACCAGTGGCAGCATTAATCCTATGCTAATACTTGCAGGGTTAGGTGTTGTTTTAATAGCCATTATTGTAGGTTATAAAATATTTTATAGGATTTCAAATGATATTAATCCGGAGGACGTTAAAGCTCATCCATTCATAAAGGAGCAGATAACAAAAATAGAGCAGATGAGTTTACGACGTAAAGAGGCAATAATTGTTGGAATCACCATACTTGCGTTCCTGCATATCTGGTGGCCTTTCAAGTTTATGAATATTGTCAGTATTAATGCTCATAGAGTTATTCTCTTGTCTGTGTATTTCATATTGGTTGGTTTTGTGATGAATATCCTGCAACCAAAATATTTACACTTTACCAGAGAATATAATGCGTTTGCATTCTTTAATATGATAATATTAGCATGTGGATTGTTTATACCTGCATTTAGAGGTCAGTTAAGTTTACAGAGAATTTATGAGGTAACATTTGTTGTTTTAGCTCCATTTTGTATAATTGGATTATATTATATAAGTAATTCCGCATTAGACCTGATTAAAACAACAGCGCTTAGAACCCGTATTGGAATAACTATGAAGGTAATTGGTATCTTTTTAGTATTTTTCTTTATTCTTAACACGGGCCTTATTGACTATGAGGTTGGACAAAGTTCCACCCTACCTATAGATAATACGATTGATGCTCCAATCTTCAGTCAGGGAGAATATGCTGGTGTTGCATGGTTTAACCAGTATTATAGTAATAATGAGAACAACACATTATTTAGTGATGCTTTCAGTAATATTTTATTGTATTGGCTGAATGATATGCATACAACTAATCCAAAGAATATGTCGGACATGGAGCCCGGAAGTTATTTGTTCCTAAGATCAAATAATATAGAGCATACTTCATTTTTATATGGAAATGGAGAATATATTCCATTAGATGAAGCTATAAGTAAATCAAGTAAAATATATGATAATGGAGATTCACAAATTTATAGAAGAATGACTCATTCATGGTGAAAAAAATGAAAACTAAGATATTATTCACTCATAACACTGCTATGTGGTACAGACTACCTTTCTTTAAGAAAATATCCGAAAATAATGATTTAAGCTTAGTTTTCACACACATGGATGTGATAAGAGACACTTACGATAAGAATGTTGAAAATAATATTAAGGGTCTTGAAGGAGTAAATTACAGCATACTTCAGAATATTCACGGTTTTGCAAGAGGATTAATAAGCAAAGCTCTTCACAGATATGATGTGACTATTGGTGGAAGCTGGGATACTCCACAGGAACTCGTTGAAACAATATTCTTATTTATTATTACGAAGATTAAAAGAGAACCATTCATTATCTGGCGTGAAGACTGGGACTGGGAAAAGGAAAACACTACTAAAGAAAAAATTCTTAATGTGATTATTAAATTTTTATGCAAACATGCAAATGCAATACTAGTACCCGGAAGTCTTCACAAAGAATACTTTAACAATGCATTAAATGTTCCAGAAGAAAAAATACATATTATGCCAAATGTTAGTAATATTCATGGTAACGCTGATTTATCAAAAAAAGAACATTCTACCCTGAAAATATTATATGTGGGTCGTTTAATAGAACGTAAAGGTGTGAATTATTTACTGGATGCTTATAATAATTTGGAACTGGAAAATATTGAATTAATCATAGTTGGTTCTGGTCCAGAGGAAGAAAACCTGAAAAAACAGGTACAGAAAGAATCCATAGAAAATGTTACATTTACTGGTAAAATAAATAATGATAAACTAGAAGAATATTATAATGAAAGTAATTTAGTTGTTATTCCTTCAATAAACAAGGGTATGGGTGACCCATGGGTGTTTGTGTTAAACGAGGCAATGTATTATTATAATCCAATTATAGCTACCAATATGGTTGGAGCTGCTCCAGATATGGTGAAAGATAATGGAATTATAGTTAATGAAAAGGACAGTCCAGCATTAACTTATGCTATGAATAAAATTTTAAGTAATGATACCCTTAGAAATAAAATGAGTTTAAAGTCTAAGGAAATTATAGAAAAAGAATTTCAGTACTGTAATATGGTTGACTCGTTCAATGATGCCGTGAAAAAAGTTAAAAATAATTAAAAAAAAAAATAATTTTAGGAAATGTAATTTATAACACTTTTTGCAATTGTATCCACACTAGTTGTGTATGCATAATCATATCCATGATTTTTTAAATAAATATCCGGATTAGCAAGTCCAGTGAAACTACTTGGTGAATAATTATCATCATGTGCTCTTTTTAAGAATTTCATACCTGTTATATCGACACTAGTAGCAGAATAATAAACTAAAAACATTAGTCTGCTTTCTTTTGATTTCATGAAACTTCTAGTACTTATATCATAAATTACTCCAGCATCTGCTCCACTGAAAATAGATACCTGAACAGCGTTATCAGGTAAGGATCCATACCAAATATCTTCAACATGTGAATTAGGACCATAACCTCCTATTTTAACAGTATACCCGTATGATTCTAGTTTTGATTTGAGCTTATTCATATAAGCATAATCCTTATTTTTATTATAAACAACATCACTAGTTATGTATATTGTTCTTACTTTAGGATTACTTGGATGAATAGCATTCCAATTATATACTCTACAGGTATCCACAAGGTAATCTGATGTAGATGCATCCAATACCCTAGTATAAGTGTACACTAGGTTAAAGAAGCCTATATTTCCAAATACGGATGAAGTATATTTGGGTGGCCTATTATTTTTTTGCATGAAATTGTAGGTTCTTTCACCCATGTCTATAATTTCATCAATATAATAAACTCCTTTACTAACTGAATCTGACTGCGTATTTAGAGATTTGAAATGTTCATATGCAACTTTATTTGATGACCCAGTGTAATAAAGATTTTCAGTAGTTTTAATCATTAATGCTAAAAATTCAGACAATGCTATTCTGGATTTACTAATATAAACTGTGTCAACATTTTTATTTGCTTCAAACTGTGTTCTAACTGTTATTGCAGCAGATTTTATTTGTTTAAATGTGAAATATTCCTCCGCATTTATTGTTAACTCATTTTCAGCACTAGATGAAGCATAGGTTGATGTTGGTTTTAGTATTGCTGTAATAGTATATGTACCTCTTGCTAAATGAGTAGTTTCATAAGTAAATGAAGTTTTACCATTGGTTATTGTTGAATTTCCTAATGTTTTCCCATTTATCTTAAACACAACCACTCCTGAAGGAAGATATTCGGAAGTGCTTTTTTCTACCACGGTTGCCTTAAGAACTACTGAGTCAGAGTAACCTGATACCTTATTAACACTCATACGAGTAGGTATTGCTGAAACCTTTAGGTAACTTGTCTCGGAACGATCCGAATTTAAGAAACTGTTACCTCCATATGATGCTGTTAATTTGTATGTTTTTGCCGAGAGTTTTGTTGCATGGTATGTTAGAGAAACTATTCCATTTGAAACAGTAGCATAACCTGCTGTTTTTCCATTAATCTTAAATGCTACTTTTCCACTTTTAGCTACACTTCCCGTATCAGCATCAATAACTTTTCCAGTTAATTTAACTGTATCTCTTGTAATTACTGATTCGTTATTTAATACTATTTTACTATTATGTTTTAGTAATGTTAATGTTGTAGTAGCTGAACTTCCATAGTATTTTGAATTTTCTCCATATTTTACTGTTAATGTGTATTTTTTTGGAGTCATATCACTTAATTTGAATGTTAATGTAGCAACTCCATTGTTTACATTTGCATTACCAATAGTATTCCCATTTATTTTAAAGACCGCTTTTCCTTCGTCTATATTATTTCCGTAGGAATCTGTTATTTGGGCCTTGAATTTGGTTGTTGTATCATATTTTACAGATTGTGAATCAACTGATATTTTTGAAGATATTTTACTAGTTGATGCACTAGTCTTTGTAATGTTATTTGTTTCTTTCTTTTTTACATCCGTCACATGACTGATATCACTTTCTTCAGAGATATCATCATTCATATTAACATTTGAAGTATCTGTGATGTTTTCTGCAGATACAGCTGAAAATGTTATGAACATGACAGAAAGTAAAATAAATATTAATATTTTTTTAATAATTACAACTCCAATAATCTTAATAATTAAAAGATTATTACTTAATTTTTGATAAAAAGTATTATTTATAATTTATTGAGTACTTGATAAAAATATCTTTTTTTGTCTTTTTGTAATACTATTTTTTTTATTTAATATTTTTTTTGTTTATTTTAATAATTATTTAATAATTTTTTGTAGTAGTTATCAACAATTCCAGAAGATATAAGAGATAAAAAGATTATTCAAGTGAAATTTATACCTATAGATAATGGTAGGATGTTTAAGGCAAATTTCACCTATCAAGCAGAAAAAGAACCAGTCAGTTGGGATAAAGATAAGGTTATGGGTATTAATCTGGGTGTTAATAATTATGGAAACAGTTGTTACAACTGAAGAGACTCCATTTATAATGGACGGGAAATTTCTAAAAAACCAGGATTAGCATTTAAATGTAAAAAAAGTAGCACATTACCAATACAGTACGCTCCAAGTAAAATCAAACCCTCTTAAAATAAATTACTCAAAAAAAAATTATGATTAAATCATAAATTATTTTTGTAAAATATTTGTTAGTTTGATTTGAACAAAGACAATCATATTATTTTTATAAGATAAAAAAGAGAATTATTCCTTTGAGAGTAATACTTTTTTTTCTATCAGAAATAATTTTGTCAAGTACTCATGTTATATTTTTTTGATTATTGCTGTGAGGTATAGTTTTGTTATTTGTATGAGGTATTTTGGTAGGTGTAGGTAGTAGTTTTTTTTATGTTTTTTTATGAATTTTAGGTTGGTTGATATGTGATTATATTCTGTTTTTAGTGTTGAACTTTTATGTCTGCTCATTCCTACTTTATGCCATATTATGGAGTCTGTTACTGTTATTACTTTGTATCCTTTTTGTTTTACTTGAATTGCTAGGTCCACATCTTCACATCCGAAGAAGAATTCTGTTGATAAATAATCTGAGGGCATTGCTTCTGTTTTGATGAGTAGTCCTGCTCCGGATACCCAGTCACATTCGATTACTTTTTGTGTTAGGTCATAGCTTGGTTCTTCCATTATACTGTGGTGACCTGGGAAATGTTCTAAGTCTACTACACTTCCTATGCACCATATTGTTTCATGGTTTCCTTCGAAGTCATAATAATAGAATTTGGGTCCGATTATTCCTATTTTATCATCAGTTAATGCTACATTTATCATTTTGGTGAGGAAATCTGGGTCTACTATGGTGTCATTGTTTAATAGTAGTATGTATTCTGGGTTGTCATGTTTTATAGTGTATTCTATAGCTATGTTGTTTCCTTTTGCGAAGCCATAGTTTTTCTTGTTTTTTATTAGTAGTAATTTTTTTTCTTGGGGTGTTGTTGTGTTGTCTATGTTTTCTGGGTATTCTCCTTCGTTGGTTATTGTTAGTTGTATTGGTTTGTTGTTTTGGTATTTTGTGTATTTTGTTTCTACTTTGATTTTTCCTTGGGTGTATTGTTTTATTTTTTCTATTGAATCATTGGTTGAGTTGTTATCTGCAACTATTACGTTATAGTTGGGATAGTTTATGTTGTAGAGTGATTCTAGTGCTTCGAGTGTGTCTTCATAGCCGTTCCAGTTTAGTAGTATGATTGATACTAGTGGTTTTTCCATAATTATCACTTGTTTTCTTCTATTATTTTGTACATGTTGTTTAATAGTCTTTTTCCGGCTTTTTCTAGTGTCCATGCTGATTCTATGTATTTTACTCCGTTTGCTGAGAATTTATTCCATAATTCTTGGTCTTCCAGTAGTTTAATTATTGCATTTGCAAAGTCTTTTTCGTTTCTTTGTGTTAGTAAGCCTGTTTTGTTGTGTAGTATTGATTCTCTTAGTCCTCCTTCTTTTACTCCTACTACTGGTGTTCCACAGGCCATTGCTTCTAGTGGAACATATCCGAATGGTTCTAGGTATGGTGCATATACTACTAGTTTTGCTTTGTTGTATAGTCTTATTAGGTCATCATCTGATATTTGGGTCAGTATGTCTAGTTCTACTTTGTTTTCTTTTGCTAGTGTTTTCAGGTATTCTATCCATAGTTGGTCACTACTGTTTCCTACTATTACTAGTTCTGGTCTTATTTTTTGTGGTATGTTTGCTATTGATCTTATTAGGAAATCGTATCCTTTTGGTGGTATGCATGTTCCTACTGAGAGTACGTAATTGTCTCTTTCTAGATTTAGTGGTGTGAACATTTGGTTGTCTACTCCTATGTAGGATACTCTTGAGTTTTTTCCGTATTGTCTTAGTATGTTTTCGTGTGTGAAGTAGGAGTTTGTGAGTATGTTTGTGGAGTATTCTGCGAATTCTATGTCTCTTTCATAGTCTCTTGTTTCTATTTGGTCTATGAACATTTGTGCGAATGGTTTGATGAGTGGGTGGTTGAATATTCCTGCTTTTGTTTTTTGGTTGTTTACTTTTTTTAGTATTTGTTCGTTTCTGATTGGTTGAGCGCAGTAGTATATTGATGGTTTTTTTAGGTATTTGAATATTACTGGTGTCATTGTGTACTGGTCTTGTTCGCAGTATACTATGTCGTAGCTTGAGTTGTTTAGGTCTTCTGCTATTTTTTGTTCTGTTTTCATTACGTTGTTTACTGATACTTGTTTGATTATTGCTGGTACGTAGCTGAATATTTGGTATATTTTTTCTCTTATGAAGCTTGGTTTTACTTCGTATTTTATGACGTTGTTTGCTACGTTTTCTAGTGGCAGGTATTCTTCGTTGGCTGTTTCTGGTATGAATACATCAACTATGTGTCCTTGTTGTGTTAAATATTGTATGTATGTGTATAGTGAGCGTTTTGCCCCACCTGATGGGAGATTATGGAATACTGCTATTTTTAATTGTTTTTTATTCAATTTACTTACCTCTCAACTGTTATGTTAATATTTCTTGGTTTTATTATATAATTTTATATAGTGCGTCTTTTAGTCCTTTTAGTAGTGTGAGGGAATATTGTTTGTTGTTGGTGATGTTTGTTACTGATTCCTTCATCACATACAGTACTATGTAAATCATGAATTTATAGTACATTAAACCAGTAGTATTTCGTTTCATGTATAAAATTCTGTTACGTGTATGATAGTATATTCTAGATAGTGATTGAATTGATGCTCCTTCCTTATGATATATGCATCCAGTATCTGAAATTTTTAATTTGTAACCTTTTTTGCGTGCAACAGTACACCAATCAACATCCTCCCAATACATGAAATAATCCTCAAAAATAGGTCCAACATCACGTAAAACATCACACGACATGAAAATACAGGAACCAGTCAAAAAATCATAAACATCACGGACATTCCTATCAAGAACAGCCATACATTCACCATGAACCAGATCTATTATCCCACCACCAAGGGTTTGTAACCTACCACGATCATGATAATAATAATGGTTAGCACCAACAAAACCAGTATCATCTGATTCATTGAACTTATCCACCAAAGCAGTGAACAAATCAGCAGTTATGACAGTATCATTATTCAGTAGCATCACATAACCCGATGAATAATTATCAATAACATAATTTAATGCAACATTATTTCCACCTGCAAATCCTGCATTCTCATCATTTAAGATAAACACCAGGTTAGAACCAGCATTCTTAACAAAACCCTTTAAATCATCCTTTTGAACAAGATCATATGAATAAAAATCATCACCATCAAGATAATTCTTAATACAACTAACTGAATCATCATTTGAATAGTTATCCACTAATAAAACCTCAAAACATGGATAATCCACCATTTTTAATGAGTTTAAGCATTCAATGCTATCCTCCCAGCCATTCCAATTCAACAATACAACAGATATTTTATCCTGAATTTTAAAACCCCATTATTCATTCATCATTATGTTCTTCATCAACCAATTCCACATCAACACTATCATCCCGTATCTTAGGATTAACATAGTCTTCAACCATGCCAACGGCATTATCCCTGACAGCATCAAAATCATAGGAATCTAAAATTTTCTTAACAGAATAGCCAACCAATACTCCTCCAGCGAATATTGAAACATATTTTACAAGGTCAAACTTTTGTTTAGAATCAAGTTGTGATAAAAAATCTTCAATCATACTACCACCTTAAATAATGTTATTTATATATTATTAAATAATTATTATTAACGAAAAAAAATTTTTAGTGATTACAATGACAACATACGATAAATTTCATTATAGATTTGAAGATCTTAAAGAAAATCATGGAATCCATACCGCAGAAATAATCATGCACAACGATGATGATATGACAATAGAATACAGTGGAAAAAACGGTTACAACACGGAAGGATTTGATTACCCCTTATTCAATAAAAAAAATAAGGATGAAACCACCAGCTGGTTCCTATACCGAGTCGAAGAAATAATCGACACTGAATATGAACTACTAGAAGACCTGAAAACACCAATATTATTAGATGAAAAACAATTAACACATAAAATAAAAAATCAAGTCGAAATTTATTGCTATAAGGAGTAGAATAAATTGAAAAACTTCACCTGCATATTCCCAGGATTATACAATTACATCTTAACAAAAGATGTTGGAATGATACCCTACACATTATCAAAGGAATATGAAAGTAAGATTATAACATATGACAACGAAGAATACAGTTACCTTGACACAATCCTCAAATCAGAAAATTTTAACATAGAATGCCTTGAAAAAACGGACAACGAGAAAAAAGACGTTGAAAAATACATTAAAACACATGCAAAAAAGATTGACATCCTACAACTGTACCACTTAAGATATAATATACTACCATCATACATATTTTACTATAAACTATATAATCCGAGTGGAAAAATTTACCTAAAATTAGATGCGAACAATGAATTCATTGATTTTCTAATTAAACGAAGAGGAATACTTCCTTCCATTAGGCGATTATACGTGAAAATATTGTTCAAGTTTATTGACATCATCAGCATTGAAACAAAGAGAAACTATGAATTATTAATGGACAGTAATCTCGTATCCAAAGATAAACTACTCTACCTTCCAAATGGTATCCAAAAAACAGACAAAAACGTGACAAACAAGGAACCGGTAATATTATATGTAGGATACATTGAAAAAAAGAACAAATCCATAGACATGCTGTTAAATGCTGTTAAAGATATTGATTTAAGGGAATGGAAAGTTGTACTAGTAGGAGAGATACTGGATGATATGAAGGAATTTATTGACAATTACTTCCTAGAAAATCCACACCTAAAAGACAAGGTAATATTCAAGGGATATATCAGTGACAAAAATATATTATCTGAAGAATATGCTAAAAGTAGCATATACTGTTGTAGCTCAAGAAAAGAAAGTTTTGGAATATCCACACTAGAAGCAGCATATCATGGAAACTATATTATATCGACAAAAGTAGGTGGATCACCAGATATACTAGAACAGACAGAGTACGGTGTACTCATAGAACATGACGTTGAAAAACTAAGAAAAACCATAAAAGAAAGCATAAACAATTGGAATTCAATAAAACAAGACCCAGTTATGATACAAAAAATTGTATATGATAAATTCAATTGGGATTACATTTGTAAAAAAATAATAGAAAAAATAGAATACAAATAAGCATTATACTGCTTATTCCTTTTTAAACTTAATTATACTTGTTGAAAAATATTTTTTATTATCAACAAAACCATGGACAATATTTTCATCTTCCATTGTACAATTCTGTACAGACACTATTTCTTTTTCTCTTGGATCTGCATTAATACAGTCTTCCAGTACATCCAAATGACGTGATGTTTTCATTGCAACAACAGTATCAACATAAGGTAAAATCTTTGGTAAACGTTCATCTATTTGAGGCACAACTACCATAATATCATCTTGTTCTGTTAGTTGTAATCCTGCAGTGGTTGAACAAGCAGTCATAGCTGCAATTCCCGGTACGAGCACTACTTCAACACCCATTTTCTGTAATCTTTTAGAAACATAAGAAAATGTGCTGAAAATTGTTGGATCCCCTAATGTAACAAATACAACATCCAATCCTAAGGACAATTTATCAAAGAGTTGTTTTGCTGCTTCATCCCATGATTTATCCAGTGTTTCTGCATCTTCTGTCATAGGGAATAATGGTTGTAGTATTTCTGGTTCTTTTTCTCTTTCATCAATTATTCCTTGAACTATTCTTAATGCAACACTTGGTCTACCTTTTTTGGATTGTGGTGCAAATATTATGTCTGTATTCTTTATGATTCTTGCTGCTTTTATAGTTACTAATTCTGGGTCTCCAGGACCTACTCCGATTCCATATAATTTACCTATCGCCATGGATTATTCCTCTTATTTTTATGAGTTATAAATTACTTAATAAATATAAAGTAAACTTAAATTTCTTAATTCACTATTTTCTACTATATTCTATGGATAATCAAAGTATATATAATTTTAATTGTAGTTTTCAAATGAAACTAATATAACTTAAATTTAATTTTACAAACACTAAAAAGTGATAAGAAACATAAAATAATATTATGAATTCAATATTTTGTCCAGATTGTGGAATGATAAAAAACAAATGTGTATGCTCAAAGAGTGAAAACGAAAGCCAATCATTAATAGAAAGGCCGACAATAGAAGAAAAAGAAGAACTACAACGTCAACACCCTGATATTGATGATGAAATCATAGAAAACTTTCCATTCAAGGAAGCCAGACATAACCAGTTAGAGTTAATCACTGAAATTTTAAACGCATTTGAATCAGATAAGCGTTATGTTATACTTGAAGCAGGAACAGGTACTGGAAAATCAGCTATTGCTTCCACTCTTGGGCAAATACTTCAGCCATCATACATATTAACTATGACCAAACAGTTACAAAGACAGTATGCAGACGAATTTGGATATGCTCAAGTAAAGGGTAGAAATAACTTTTCATGTCTGGATAGTGGAGGATTAAATACTTGTGATCAGGGAACTTGTCAGACTATAAGGACTAGCGACGAATTTACCTGCCCATTTGGTATTAAAATAGAAAAAAGTAAACAGAAAGATATGAAGGATAATGATGGAGAATCTTATTATAACACTCCATTTTCTTTTAAATCTTCAGAGAGATGTCCGTACTGGAATCAGAAAGCTGTTGCTATTCAGGAACCTGTAACTTTGTTAAATTATGATTATGCATATTTGGAGTTTAATTATGTTCAACATTTCCAGAAACGTAACCTTATGATACTTGATGAAGCACATAATATTGAAGATAAGATAATGCACAAGTTAGAGTTAAATGTTTACAATAAACAATTACAGAAGGATATTAACGAGGTTATCCCAAAGAATATGATGGGCTATTCTGATGTGAAGGATTGGATTGCATTTTTAGAAGCTATATTTGATTCTTATAATGCTATTAACACAACCATGCTTACTAAACAGAAAGGTGACAGAATAGAACATACCAAGCGCAAAATTAAGGAGATTACTGAGAATATTAAGAAAGATCCACAGGATTGGGTTGTGTCAACTGAAGAGGATTTGGTTTCTTTTAAACCATTGAAGGTTGATAAATATGCTGAAAAAACATTATTCCAGTACGCTGATAAAGTATTGTTTATGAGTGCTACTATTCTTGATAAGGATCTGTTCTGTAAATGGTTGGGTCTTGACCCGGAAGATGTTTATTATATTAATAGTGAAAGTCCTTTTAAGAAGGAGTATCGTCCTATTCATATGAATCTTGTTGGTCCTATGTCTAAACGTGCATTGTGGCATACTGCTCCAAAGACTATTCCAGTTCTTAGGGATATTTTAGATAAGCATAAGAATGAGAAGGGTTTAATTCATACTAATAGTTATAAGTGTCAGCAGTATATTACTGATCATATCAGGGATCAGAGGATTCTTTCGCATACTCCTAAAAATAGGGAGGAGACTCTTGCTGAGTTTGAGAAGTCTAAAAATCCGTATGTTCTTGTTAGTCCTTCCATGAGTGAGGGTGTTGATTTACCTTATGAAAAATGTGAGTTTCAGGTAATTTATAAGGTTCCTTATCCTTATCTTGGTGATAAACAGATTAATGAGCGTAAGAATATGGATCCTGAGTGGTATGGTTATAAGACTGTTATGACTTTGATGCAGGCTTATGGTCGTGGTATGCGTGCAGAGAATGATCATTGTGATACTTATATTTTGGATAAGAATATTCAGACTTTGCTGCGTAATAAAATGTATAGACGATTAATTCCAAAATTCTTTAGGGAAGCTATTACTTCCTAATTATATCTTTTTTTTAGTTGTTTTTTGAAAAATAGAATAAAAAATTTAAGAAATAAATATTTTTTGCTCTTAGGATGTTTTTTGAGCATTTTGGAGTTTTTTTATTTCTTTTTTTTGTACAAGTTATATTATGTTTTTTTAATAAGGAGTGGTGAGTTATTAGACTTTTTTTTAAAAGTTTTTTTTATAATAGGTGATTTAATTAAACTATTGTATTTTTTTTGTAGGAGTAATAGTTTTTTACTTTTAATTGAATGTTTTTATAGTCTTTTTAATTTAACTCGGTTGACTAAATTTTTAGGATAACCTAAATTTCTTAGTCAATTAAATGTTGTACTTAAAAGTATATAAAGGTTTTGGTAAACCTAAAAATTTTTATTGTGATTAAAAATAAGTAAAACAAAATACAAAATCAAATATTCAGTAAAACTAAGAATTACACAATATAAAAAATATATATAATAAAATAAGAACATAGTAAACGAAAATAGGGAAAAAAAGTAGTTAAATAAACTACCCCCCAAATTTTTACATCACATTACAAAACTTTTAAGAAACTAGTCTGAACTTTATTAGGTAAAAGATACCTTCCACCAGAATAAGTTACCACTACAGAATACATTCCAACTTTAAAATTATAAGGTATCCTGAAGTTAAATACAACACTACCACCAGATACATTTGACACATAGGCCGTATTTCTAATTTTACCCATCCCATTTATTTTAAGTTCAACTTTACCTTTCACTGCTTCAATATTTGTTTTTGCTCCTTTAATATTCACTTTTATTTTTATTTTTTGATTTTTATATCCTCGCATATTCTTAGAAGTAATAATTGATTCTTGTGGTTTAATTTGTAATGTTTTGTTTATTTGACATCACTTATGCTCTTTATCTCCTTTATACACAAAGGTTATAGTATAATTTTTTGCTTGATAACCCGGAATTGTATATTTATAATTAAATTTATTGGAATTTCTTAACGTAATATTAGACGTTACGGTTTTTCCATTTAATTTTATAACAATACTACCAGTTTTTATAGGTTTATTATTAGAATCAAACAATTTTCCATGAAAATTAATTTTCTGTCCAGCATAACCAATTAAATCTTTTGTTATAATTTTAGTGGGAATTTTTGTAATAATTAATGTTTTATTAATCTCAGACTTTTTATAATCTTTTGATCCCATAAAAATGTAACTTATTCTATATTTCTTTTTTGATACATTATCAGGTATTGTATAATTATATATGAAATGATTAGAACTTTTCAAATATATATCAGATTTAATTGGCATCCCATCAAGTTTAATGATTACACGACCCTCTTTAACAGGAGTATACCATTCATCAACAACTGAACCTTTAAAACTCACAACCTTACCCTTATAAGCAACAATACTATTACCTGAGATACTAGTAGAAACTTTACCTATACCATAATAAGGAAATAACGTCCAAGAAGGTAAAATATCATCATAAGTCATCATATAAACATCTTTAAAAAAGGAACATTCTTTTTTATTTTCTTTATTATAATAAATAAATTCAAAAAGAACTGAAATAGGATAAACACTTAAATCACATTTAACATATTCTTCATTTGTCATTTTAAATTTAAAATTACATTTACCGTTTTTAATATTGTAAGTCCCTACTTTTTTTACTGCGAATACATGATTACCATCAGGATAATGTAAATTAAAAACAATTTTACCTGTTTTATTCAAAAGATTTCCTTTAACATCTCTCAAAAATATTTTTATATTTTTTGTTTTATCGGCCCTGTAGAAATCATATGAATAAAGTGTGAAAAGTAATACTTTTTATCAAAATATTTAAATACTATTATCAAAATAATTATTAACTATACAATAAGTAATAATTTATTATTTATATTTAATATTTTATTATTTGGTGTATTTTTTTGAAAGTTGTTATGTATAAGAGTTTTGTTGTTCGTATTTATCCTGATGAGGTTCAGGAGAATTTTTTCACCAATCAGTTTGGTTGTTGTCGGTTTGTTTTTAATACTTTTCTGGATGCCAAAAAGAAAGCATATACTGAAAAGGGAGAGTATTTGTCTTTTTATGATTGTTCGGCTATGTTAACTGAGCTAAAAAAGTCTAAAACTTGGTTAAAACGAGTTGATTCCACAGGTTTAATTGAATCATTGAAAAATTTAGAAAATGCATTTAACAGATTCTTTAACCAAATCAGCAAGTATCCATGCCATAAAAATAAATATAATCCAGTACAATCTTATAAAACCAATAATATACAATAACAATATATAGAATTAAGGACAAATTTATTCGTCTTCCTAAGGTAGGTTGGATCCGATTTCGTACCCATCAAAAGATAACTGGCCAAATACAATCTGTAACTGTTAAAAGAAAAGCATCAGGCAAATATTTTATTTCTATTTTATGTAAAAATGTTACAAGACATATTTTTAAGAGTAATAATCGTAGTTGTGGTATAGATTTGGGAGTATCACGTTTTGTCACAATAAACACGGGCAAAATAATACCTTTCCCACAACAAAACAAAATCGCACAGCTAAATAATAGAATACGAAGATTACAAAGAAAACTATTCCAAAAAAGAATTTAGCAGCAAAAACTACAATAAAATCAAAAAGAAAATAGCACAAACCTATGAAAAAAATACATAACATACTAGACTATCACTTCTATAAGATAGCACAACAATTAACAGAAAAATACCAAGTAATCTGCATGGAAACACTAAACATCAAAGGCATGCTAAAAAAACAGCAAACTATCTAAGAGCATACAAGAAAAATCATGGCACATGTTCACAAAAAATAATAGAACAAAAAGAGCATATGAACACGAACGAACACTAATACACATCACCCAATGGTACCCCTCCAGTAAAACATGCAACAACTACCAATACTACAATAACAAGTTAAAACTCAACAACAGAATATGGACATGTCCACAATGTGGAAACATACATGACAGAGACATAAACACAGCCAAAAACATACAACGAGAAGGATTAAAAAAATATAATTATATAAACAAAGTATTTTATATGTGAACCGAGGGTTTCCCGGAGATCGCCTGTACCACTTACTATGCTTAGCATTAGCGGCAATTAGGCAGGAATCAAATGAAAAATACAATTACTCAATATGAGTGAGAATTGTATTATGATGAAGAAAGGAAAATATTGAAATAAAATATTTCCCTCTGTAAAAAAACTATATTTGGGTTATTACTCATATTTCTCTCAATGCAAGGTTTTCTACAGAGCCAAAAAATATATTCCCTTTTGACATAATCTTTGATTTACTAAAAACTATAAAACAAACAATTAAAAAAAAAATAGAAAAAATAGATGAATTAAGGTAGAATTTCATCAATAACATTGACTACCTTATCTAATTCATCCCTTGTAATTATGAGAGGAGGTACGAAACGAATAACACTACCATTTGCAACATTGATTAGAACACCATTTTCTTGAGCTTTAGAAACTAAATCACCACATTGATAGTTAAGTTCTACACCCACCATCAAACCATGGCCTCTTACATCAACAATACAATCGTGTTTATCTTTTAATGACTCTAATTTTTCCATGAAGTATAAACCATTATCATGGGATTTTTTAACTAAGTTTTCCTCTTCATAGATGTCTAGAACAGTATTTGCTGCACAGCAAACTAAAGCTGTACCACCAAATGTTGTTGCGTGACTTCCAGGTTCAAAAGCATCAGCTATTTCTTTATTTGCTAGAACTGCTCCCATTGGAAGTCCTCCAGCTATAGCTTTGGCACAGGTTGTAATATCCGGTACAGTACCTGTTAATTCTGATGCAAACATTTTACCTGTTCGTCCATAACCTGTCTGTACTTCATCAAATATTAAAAGTATGCCATTTTCATCACATAACTTTCTTAAATTTGGTAAGTAATCCTCATCAGGTACTCTTACACCACTTTCACCCTGGATAGGTTCTACTAGAATTGCTGCTGTATCATCACTGATAGCTTCTTTCATTTGTTCTATGTCATTATAGTCAACATGTTTGAAGCCGGCTGGTAATGGTTCAAATCCTTTCTGGTATTTTGGTTGGCCTGTAGCTGTGATAGTGGCAAGTGTTCTGCCGTGGAAGGAATTGTTTGTAGCTATGATTTCACCTTTTCCTGTGTATTTTCTTGCAAGTTTTATAGCTCCTTCGTTAGCTCCTGCACCACTGTTTGCAAAGAATACTTTGTCGTGGGGTGATACTTCCACCAATCGTTTAGCTAATGTTGCTTGTTCTTCTGTGTAGTAAAGGTTTGAAACATGTATTAGCTTATCTAATTGTTTGGATAAGTTTTCGGTCATTTTTTTGTGAGTGTGACCTATATTGTTTACTGCTATTCCTGCTACACAATCAATGTATTCTTTTCCTTCTTTATCATAGACTATGCTTCCATGAGCGTGGTCTATTACTAAGTCATATCTGCCATATGTATGCATTACATATGTGTCTAAAGTTTCTTTTACTTCATCTGTATTCAATATTTTTCCTCCTTTAATTTTTTTTTTAATATGAAGTAATATTATGTATATATCTATCTAAACTATGTTTTAAGATTAACTAATCATAGTAATCATGAAAATATGGAAAAAAACTGGGGGCATGAATTTGAAGATGAAAATGGATATCATAATAATAACTATAATTATTTTAAATTACATATATGGTAATAGGTGAAATATATGAAAAAAGCTGTTATAAAAACAGACAAAGGTGATATTACATTAGAATTATTCCCTAATGAAGCACCTGGAACAGTAGAAAACTTTGAAAAATTAGCAAACGACGGATTTTATAATGGTCTAACATTCCACAGAGTAATACCAGACTTTGTAATACAAGGTGGATGTCCTAGAGGTGACGGTACTGGTGGACCAGGTTACACAATTAAATGTGAAACTAAAGGAAACCCACATAAACATGGAACCGGTGCTTTGTCAATGGCACATGCTGGTAAAGATACTGGTGGAAGTCAATTCTTCATAACACACTCTCCACAACCACACCTTGACGGAGTACACACTGTATTTGGTCAAGTAATTGATGGTATGGATGTTGTCTATGAAATTAGGCAAGGCGATGTTATGAATGAAGTAGTCATAATTGATGACTAAAAATATTAAACATATAATAATAATGAAAAACAAATAATTAATTAGAATTTATGAAATATTCATTCTCCCCTCCCAATACATTTCCTTATTGATTTTAAGATTTTTTAGCTTTAAGTTTTTCTGTTAACCCACTTAATCTTGCATAATTAAAGAGGTATAACTGAACATAACCCGCATATTCTCCGAATTTTTCCTGTGCAAAACTCATTATCTTCTGATTTGATGGTTTTTGGTCAGGGAAATAAATATGAGAAGTAATCCTGTTAATCCATACATCTACGGGGTATGCTTCATGTTTATTATAACCGTAGAGTAATATACAGTCTGCTACTTTTGGTCCTACACCTTCTAGTTCTAAAATTTTTTCAAATGCTTCATTATATGATGATTTGTTGATAATATCATGAAAATCAGGATTATCCAGAATCATCTTGGTTGAATTAATCATATATTTTGATCTGTATCCTACTCCAAACTTCTTCAGTCCATCATCAGTATCTGGAATGTTCACAAACACTGATTCTTCGGGGAATACGTAATACTCTTTATTATTGAAATTTAATTTTGTACCATATTCCTTTTTAATATCATTAATTGATTTAGTCCAACGTTTTATAGAATTGTTCGCAGAACATATGGAGGAAATGATACATTCATATGGATATTGTGCTTTATATAATCTTAATCCCTTATTAAATTCATAAACATCCGATAATTCCCTGTTATCGTTAAGAAAATCATACACTTCTCCTATATTATAGTCTAAATCAAATAGGTAGAATATTATTTTTCTTATATCTTCAATATCCACATCATCCTCTGAATAATAATCAACTATTAAATCTTTGTTCAGTCCATCCTGACTAACACCTACCAGAACATTTGAGTCATATACCTCCAATATTTCATAGTATTTATTATCCTCTAATGTCCATGGAGGTTGACTTGTTTGACCGGAATTAATAGTTATGTCCAAATCAAAGTCTCCAATGTATTCATTGTTATCTATAATAAATTGTCCTGAATTCATACATATCATCCAAGTAGTTGTAATGTTGTGTTATATATCTTCTGAAAAAGTAACCTCTTTCTTATTAATCCATTTTATTCCATCTTTTGTTATGAGAACCACATCTATTGGTCCTCCAACACCCTGTATATCCCCAATATCCATGCTTATACCATCCGCATATCTCTGTATGAATGATGTTGATTTAATTAGGAACACTGCTAAATCTGCTGCATCCTGCAGTGTTAATAGACTCCACTGAATATAGTATTCTAGTCCATGTATCTGTGATCTTAAGTCTTCTGAGGATTTCTTGTTCATCATTTTAATTGTTGGAATTTTAAAGAGGTTAGAATCATATCCTAGAATTAATCGTGACACCACATCCCCCTGTCCTAGCCAGGTACACCCATATTCATTATTTCTTCTTTTAATAATTCTTTTTCCCGGAGAATTGATTTCATATGTTTCACATGTCCCATCAGAGTTGTATCCACTAACTAGGAGATTTACTGGTTCTATATTTAAATGTCCTTCCTTAATCCGTCCGGATGGTTGCTTAATCTTAAAGTCAATAGAATCATCCTTTCTTTCCAGGGACAATATTTTTTCCCCGTTACGTTCTGCTTCTATCTCTAATTGCTGAGCAGATATGTCTAACTGTTTTTCCCAAGGGTATTGCTTGTTAATGTATTCCTGTAACCTTTCAGATATTTCATCAACAGTTAAATTTTGTAGATTATTCTCTTTCTTGAAGTTTTCAATATATTCTGAAACATTTTTTCTAATTCCCGTATTATCTGCGAAGAATGCTAGGCCTGCAGTTCCAACTACAACTTGATCATTTAAGGAGAATATTTTGTTTGCAGAGTTTGTGGATATTCTTGTGAATTGTTTAAGGTTTCTTTCACTTTGTCTGCTGTCTGAGGCCATTATGATTCCTTCAGGTGTTACTATGTTTATTATTAGTGTCATCTACTCTTATGCTCCATTATATTCGTATTTGGATATTTTTTTCTTTAAGATATTTTTTTACATCAGGGATTGGATATTCGTCGAAGTGAAATATGCTTGCTGCCAGTGCTGCATCTGCTTCCCCGTTATTAAATGCTTCATAAATGTGTTCAGGATTTCCCACACCACCTGAAGCTATTACTGGTATTGACACGTTGCGACTTATTGCACGTGTTAAATCAAGGTCATATCCAACTTTTGTTCCGTCACGGTCCATGCTTGTTAACAGTATTTCTCCAGCTCCCCTTTCTTCACATTCTATTGCCCATTTGATTGCATCAATACCTGTGAATTCTCGTCCACCGTATATGCTGCAGTCAAACCAACAGTAACCCTTATCTGTTTCGACTATGTAATGTTCATCTGATTCGTCCGGATTTTCGACATAACGTCTTTTTGCATCTATACCTATTACGCATGCTTGACTGCCCACATGTTCTGATGCTCTGTTTATTAGGGATGGATCTTTTATTGCGGCCGTGTTTGTGGAACATTTATCTGCTCCTGCTTTTAACATGTTCACATAATCTTCTACTTCACGTATTCCTCCACCGACACATATTGGACAGAACACGTTTTCAACAGTTTTGTTGATTACATCTGCCATTGTTGAACGTCTTTCATGAGATGCTGTGATGTCTAGAAATACTATTTCATCTGCTCCTTGTTCATAGTATTTTGTTGCAAGTTCTACTGGATTACCTGCATAACGGATTTGTTTGAATTCCACTCCTTTCACTACTCGTCCTTCTGGAACTTGTAAGTCACAGTCAAGACAGGGAATTATTCTCTTTGATAACATGGATATCACTATAAAAAAATTAGTTTTATGGGGGAAGGATTATCTTATTTATTGAGTAATTTGTAGAGTATTGCTTTTTGTGCATGTAGCCTGTTTTCTGCTTGATCCCATATTGCGGATTGTTCTGAGGTCATTACTTCATCTGTAATTTCTTGTCCTCTTATTGCTGGTAAGCAGTGCATTACTATTGCATCCTTTTTTGCTTCTGATAAAAGTTGTGAGTTTATCTGATACTCTTTGAAGATTCTTTCTCTTTCTTCTTTTTCTTCTTCATCACCCATACTTACCCATACATCAGTGTACAGTACGTCTGCATCTTTTACTGCTTCGTGTATGTCGTGTTCAATGTTGATTGATGATCCTGTTTTTTCAGCTTCTTCTAATGCTAGTTTATATATTTCTTCATCTGGTTCATATCCTTCAGGACATGCTACTGTCATGTCCATACCAGTATATGCTGCCCCTAAAAGTAAGGAGTTGCATACATTGTTTCCGTCGCCTATGAATACGAATTTTCTATTGAAATCTCCTTTGTATTCTTTTATTGTTAGTAGGTCTGCAAATGTTTGGCATGGATGTTCCTTGTCTGTTAAACCGTTTATAATTGGTATGTCTGCATGTTCTATGAGTTGTGCTACTGTTTCATGGTTTTTTGCTCTTATCATGATACAATCTAGGAATCTGGATAATACTCTTGCGGTGTCTGGTATTGGTTCTCCTCTCCCTATCTGTAAATCATTGCTTGACAGGTATAATGGTGTTCCACCTAATTGGTGCATTCCTACTTCAAATGAAACTCTTGTTCGTGTGGATGATTTTTCAAATATCATTCCCAGATATTTGTCTGTTAATGGTTTATCATTAATTTCCCCTGATTTAAGACTTGATGCTATGTCTAGTATGTTAAAAACTTCTTCTTTGGCATCAGTCATTGATAATAAATTTTCCATAATTTCCTTCCCTAAATAATTTGATGATAATTAAATAATAAATAATATATTATATATGTCTTTTATAATTAAAAAAGTATTAGTTAAATAATCATTTTATAACAAGATATAGTCAGGTAAAATTAAGAGTTTACTGTAACCTGTAATTTTTTATAATCATACCTTACATAAGTTATAACGATTATAATTTCTAATTTTATTGTAAAATATATCATATTAATGAATTCTTAGAAGTTGTAGTGTATTAATCCTCATGTTAAAGTATGTAAAGTAAATAGTCAAAAAAAGGGGTTATATAATATTCAAAAAATGTTATAAAAAATTTAATGTTTTAAAAAAAGTATTGAATAAGAAGTAGATTCTTCTATTTTCTTACTTCTTCCATATGTTTTATTTTTTCATTTAATAGTTTTTCTGTTGCTACATCACTTCTATGGTAGATGTCACCCTCAATGTACTGTATTGCTTCTTCACACACTTTTTCTGCTTCTTCTATTGTGTCTCGTACTGCCAGTACTCCTAGTGCTCTGGAGGATGTTAGTTTTACATCATCATTGTCATCCTGGTATACTGCTGCATAGTATACTTGTGCGTCTAAGTCTTTGATTTTTTCTTCATCCACTTCTATGATTGTATCTGCTGCTTTTGTGTTTGGGTAGTTGTCTGGTACTACATATTTGCATACTGATGCTTTGTTTTGGAATTTTGCTTCGCTTAGTGTTCCGTCCACGATCTGTTGTGATATTTTTGCGAAGTCATCATCTATTAGTGCTAGTACGTTCATTGATTCTGGGTCTCCGAATCTTGCATTGTATTCTATTACTTTTGGTCCTTCTTTGGTTATCATGAATTGTCCGTATAGTATTCCTTTGTAGGGTTGTGCTTCTTTTGCTATTGCTTTTATTGTTTCTTTCATTATTTCTACTGATGCATTGTATTCTTCTTGTGTCAGGAATGGTAGTAAGTGGTTTGTATCTGAGTATGATCCCATTCCACCTGTTATTGGTCCTTTGTTTCCTTCGAATGCGTGTGGGTGGTCTTGTGCTGCTGGCATTGGCACTATGTTTGTTCCGTCTACGAATGCTTGTATTGTGTATTCTTCTCCGACTAGTAGTTCTTCTATTACTACTCCTTCGAATCCTCCCATTTTTTGGTCGAATATTTCTTTTACGTATTTTTTGGCTTCTTCGTTGTCTTCGAGTTGGTCACCTACTATTTTAACTCCTTTTCCACCGGTTAATCCTATAGGTTTTACTACTACTGGTTCGTCAAATGAGTCAATGAATTTGAATGCTTCATTTAGGTCATAGAATGTACCATATTTTATGGATCCTGGTATATCATAGTCTTCAAATAGTTTTCTCATGAATGCCTTGTTTGTTTCAATTTGTGCAGCCAGTTTTGTAGGTCCGACAGAGGAAATTCCCTCTTTTTGTAGTTCATCCACTATTCCTTTTTCAAGTGGTGCTTCAGGACCAATAAATGCCATTTCTATTTCATTGTCTTTTGCAAATCGTATGATGTTTTCAAAATCGGATTCGTCAGCTACTTCATATTCTTTGGATATTTCTGCTAATCCAGGATTTTTTCTGCCCATATATGTGTATACGTCTGCTGTCTTATCTAATGCTTTTGCTATTGCGTGTTCACGTGCACCGCTACCTACTACTAATATTTTCATGTTTCAACACGTCCTCATTATATAAATGAAAAAATTTATTATAATAGTATTTATGTTAAATATTTTATTTAGTTTTATCATAATTATAGAAAATATTGGATTATTACTCTTCCAAAATTGTTTTTAATAATGAGTAATACTTTCTTTATGTTTATATATTACAAAATACATAATATGAGTAATAACTTATTTAAAATTATTATTAAATGATGATATTATAATTAATACAAAACATATGGGGATCAAAATGGAAATATGTATTTATGAATTAAATGAAAATTTATTGGCAAAATATGATATAGAAAAGTTCTTATTAGATATGGTAAAACTATGCTATAATATGGATTATACACCCGAATATCATCAGGACATAAAAAATTTAGATGAATACTATTTAAAACCAGCCAATAATACTTTTATATTAGCAGTTGATTCAGAAAAAGAAGAACTAGTAGGAACTTGTGCAATAAGAGCATATGACAGAGATTTTAAGATTAAGGACAGAAACTATAATGATAAAGAAACCGCAAGCATATACAGATTATTTGTTGAACCAACATACAGACACAATAAAATAGCAACTAAGATGCTGAAAAAAATAGAGGAATTCTGCGAAAATAACTACAAAGAAATATACCTCCATACACAAAAAGACAGTTATGGTGGACTACCATTCTGGTTAAGTCAAGAATATATTATTGTAGAAGAAAGCAATGATGAATTTGGAACAATACACTTAGAAAAAATATTATAATATAATAAAAACTCAATCACCTCCAAACCATATACTTCTTTTGGCTCTGTAGAAAACCTTGCATTGAGAGAAATATGAGTAATAACCCAAATATAGTTTTTTTTACAGAGGGAAATATTTTATTTCAATATTCTCCTTTCTTCATCATAATACAATTCTCACTCATATTGAGTAATTGTATTTTTTCATTTGATTCCTGCCTAATTGCCGCTAATGCTAAGCATAGTAAGTGGTACAGGCGATCTCCGGGAAACCCTCGGTTCACATATAAAATACTTTGTTTATATAATTATATTTTTTTTAATCCTTCTCGTTGTATGTTTTTGGCTGCGTTTATGTCTCTGTCATGTGTGTTTCCACATTGTGGGCATGTCCATGTTCTGTTGTCGAGTTTTAACTTGTTATTGTAGTATTGGCAGTTGTTGCATGTTTTACTGGAGGGGTACCATTGGGTGATGTGTATTAGTGTTCGTCTGTGTTCATATGCTCTTTTTGTTCTATTATTTTTTGTGAACATGTGCCATGATTTTTCTTGTATACTACGGGATAGTCTGCTGTTTTTTAGCATATCTTTGATGTTTAGTGTTTCCATGCAGATTACTTGGTATTCTTCTGTTATATTGTTGTGCTATCTTATAGAAGTGATAGTCTAGTATGTATATGTATTTTTTCATAGGTTTGTGCTATTTTCTTTTTGATTTTATTGTAGTTTTTGCTGCTAAATTCTTTTTTGGAATAGTTTTCTTTGTAATCTTCGTATTTTGTTGTTTAGTTGTATGATTTTGTTTTGTTGTGGGAACTGTATTATTTTGCCCGTGTTTATTGTGACAAAATGTGATACTCCCAGATCTATACCGCAACTACGATTATTAGTCTTATAAATATGTCTTGTAACATTTTTTACATAAGATAGAAATAAAATATTTGCCTGATGCTTTTTGTTTAACTGTTACAGATTGTATTTGGCCAGTTATTTTTTGTTGGGTACGATATCTTATCCAACCTACCTTAGGAAGGCGAATAAATTTGTCCTTAATTCTGATATTGTTATTGTATATTATTGGTTTTATAAGATTGTACTGGATTATATTTATTTTTATGGCGTGGATACTTGCTGATTTGGTTAAAGAATCTGTTAAATGCATTTTTCTAAATTTTTCAATGATTCAATTAAACCTGTGGAATCAACTCGTTTTAACCAAGTTTTAGACTTTTTTAGCTCAGTTAACATAGCTGAACAATCATAAAAAGACAAATACTCCCCCTTTTCAGTATATACTTTCTTTTTGGCATCCAGAAAAGTATTAAAAACAAACCGACAACAACCAAACTGATTGGTGAAAAAATTCTCCTGAACCTCATCAGGATAAATACGAACAACAAAACTCTTATACATAACAACTTTCAAAAAAATACACCAAATAATAAAATATTAAATATAGATAATAAATTATTACTTATTGTATAGTTAATAATTATTTGATAATAGTATTTAAATATTTTGATAAAAAGTATTACTTTTCACACTTTATTCATATGATTTCTACAGAGCCCTTCTTTTAAAAAATTATGATTTAATTAGTAAAATAGTTAGTGATATATTTAACAACAATTTATAGCAGATATTTCTTACAATTTACTGATTTAATAAAATAATTCATACTAAAAGATTAAATAGTATTAATTACATATTACCAATTGTAATATTAATTAAACAAAAAGTATTACTTTTAACTAAAAATTAATAAAAAAGTAATACAAAATAATAAAAAAAGTTATATCCAATAAGGTGCATCACATGATTAATGCTCAATTGATTTATAATATGATTAAAAAACATTCTGACATACCTCTAACTAGTCTGCCTCTACTAATTTCCGAGGAAACCCCTATTCCAGTACCCTACGAGGACATACCAGTTATAATTAAACAACTTGAAGAAGAAGGAAAAATTAAAATATTACTTAAAGACGAGGAAATGTATTGTCAAGCAATAACTAATTAAATGATTAAACTCATTCCATTTATAATACACCCCCCCCCTATTCCTCCTTCAATCATCCATATTTTTTTAAACTAAAAAAAAAACTAGTTAACTTTAATTTTATAATTACCACTTAATTTATTTACTTATATATTCAAACCAACATTTTATCTGTTATTTTGTTAATTGACTTTTTATAAACAAATATTCATCATATAAAAATAGTAACAATTCATTATAAATAATTAAGAAAAAGAATAAATAAAAAGGACAATAAAGTCCATAAAAAATAAAGGATTATTTAGTCAGTAATATCAGCCAGATAAACTATATCATCACAAATCCTGTTTAACAAGTTTTTATCATGACTAACTACAAGTACTCCCACTTCATTCTTACGGGCAACCGTCAATAAACTTTCCCATATCTGTACCTGAGTAACCGCATCAAGCATAGTACTAATCTCATCAGCAATGATAAACTTGGTCTTAGGATTTAATGACCTTAAGATACTAAACCTCTGTAATTCTCCACCAGATAACTCAGATGGGTAACGGCCAAACCATTCCCTTTTTATACCGAATTCATCAAGCAAACTGTCATCGGGCATCCAAGATTCCTCAAGAACATCCTTCATCTTCCAACGTGGATTCATAACTTTTTCAGGATGCTGATAAATAAGCTGAATAGGATTATAACCGCCTTTATGTTTTTGGCCATTAACAGTAATATTACCCTCATAATCATTAATAAATCCTGTTAAAACCTTACATAAAGTACTTTTACCACTACCACTATCACCAAATAAACCTATGACCTGATTATTATTCATTTCAAAATTCAAATTCTTGAGAATTTGATGAGAACCATAACCAAAATTAACATTTTCTGCTTTAAGAGTATCCATCTTTATTCACCATCCACCAATGGGTTAAAACATCTGATAACAGTACCATTTAACTCCCTGAGCTCTGGTAATTCATAATGACATTCCCTTACCTGATGAGGACAGTTTTCATGATATGGACATCCTTTAGGAATATGCTGATAAGATGGTTGATGACCCTCAGTTAACTCAAAATGAGTTTCGGGAAGAGCCCTATAAAGAGACCTGGTATAAGGATGTAAAAGATTCTTTCCATCACCAGAAAAGTTTTTAGTATCAGTAATTTCTATCACATACCCCAGATACAATATTGCTATTCTATCACTTGTCTCTATAGCCGTATGTATATCATGAGTAATTAAAATCATACCAATACCTTTTTCCTTAAGTTCCACAAGGTTATTGATAGTTTCTTCCACTGCCTGTTCATCAAGACCCGGCGTAGGTTCATCAGCAATAATTATTTCAGGATCATTAAGTAAAGCCGTGGATATTAATACCTTACGTGCCATACCACCAGATAATTGAAATGGATACATCTCATCAACTTCTTCTGACAAGTTATATTGGTTGAAAATTTCTCTTTGTTTCTTAACCAAAACCTGTTTTTCTTCTTCCGATTCAGTATAACCTATAGCTTGGTCTTTAACTTTCATAAGTGGATTCAAATTATTTACAGATTGTGGAATAAAACTTATTTTTTTTCCTCTGAGTTCCTCTTTTAATTCATCATCCATTTCTTTACCTTTATATCTTATACTACCAGCTATTTTAGCATTTGAAGGCAATATCCCCAAAATAGCATGTGCAAGTAAACTTTTTCCAGAACCACTACTTCCAAGAACAGCTAATATTTCATGGTCATCAACATCCATAGTCAAATCAGACAAAACCTTAAGTTCTCTTTGTTCAAGACCTTTAAAATATTGTGAGAAAGAAATTGATAATTTTTCTACTTCCAATAATTTACTCATATTATATCACCTACTCTTGTGCACTTTGTGGGTCTAACAATCTATGCACATTTTCACCTATTAAATCAAATAATAGTACTAAGAATAGTAAGGACAATCCAGGATAGAATGCCAGCCACCAGTATCCCATGCTCAGATATTTCATTGATTCTGCCAGTATAATTCCAATAGCCGGTTCATGAGCTGGTAAACCAAAACCAAGGAAAGATATACTTGCTTCGTGCATGATTGCATGAGGGAACATTAATATTACCCCTACTATGATTTGAGATATTATTAATGGGAAGATATGTTTTTTTGCAATCCATAATTTAGATTTTCCAAATTCATTTGATAATTTAATGTATTCACTTGTGTTAATCTTCTTTATCTCAGCCCTAAGAACCCTTGCCAATGGAGTCCAATGGGTTAAACCAACAGCCATAATTACCCCATAGTATCCTCCACCAAAGGCTAGTGATACTAGGATGATTAATAATATATGAGGTATTGAACCAAATAAGTCAATTATTGCTGTTACTACTTCGTCCACTAATGTGTTCACACTGGAAAATACCCCCAGTAATATTGCCACTACAGTACTTATTACTGAAGCAAATGCTCCTACACCTATACTTATTCCAAGACCAAGAAGTGTTCTCATAAACATGTCTCTTCCCATCCAGTCTGTTCCAAATAAGTGTTCAAATGATGGCGCCTGGTTTATATTATAGAAGTTACTTGTCAATACTGCTTGATGATCTATTAAGAAATTACTTAAGAATACTGAAACCAGTATTATTAATGCTATTACCGTAACCAGGAGAGTTTTTGTTCTTAGGTTAAGATTTAAAAATCCTTGTTTGTTTTCTTCAGTTTTTGTCAAGATACTCATTCTCCCTAATTCTTGGATCAACAAAGAAGTACATTACATCTGCCAATAAGTTACCGACAAATACAAATACTGCACTAACCAATACTATTCCCAATAGTAAAGTTACATCACTTTGAAGTCCTGCAGCTACAGCTGTCTGTCCTATTCCAGGATAAGAAAATACTTGCTCTACCAACACTGCTCCACCAAATAATTCTGCAAAGTTTTGGAATTGAAGTGTTAATGCGGGTAATAATATATTTCTTAAGGCCTGTCTTTCTATTAATGGCCATCCAGATTCTCCTCTTGCACGTGCAAAGAGAATATAATCTGATGATAATACATTAACCAATTCATTTCGTGTATACATTGCAATAGGTGCTACTCCAACCAAACTTAATGTTAATGTAGGTAACACTAGTCTTGCCAGCCACTGCCATATTGTAGCATCTGAACTAACAGTTCCTATAGCTACACTCATACCAATAGGGAACCATCCCAGTTCAACCGAGAATATAATAAGTATAAGTAGTCCTATCCAGAAGGATGGTGCTGATTGTAGAATATAACAGTATAATTTAACTAATTTATCTATCCAACCACCTTTGTTTTTTCCTGCAACTATTCCTAATCCAAATCCTAAAAATCCGCTTATTATCCATGAAAGGAACATTAATACGAATGATGCCATGAATCTTTCCACTATAACATCCACTACAGGTACTCTATAGATTAAAGAAGTACCTAAGTTACCTTGCAGTAAATTACTTAACCAACCCCAAATTTTAGTTGTTAATGGTTGATTCACTCCCCAATACTGTTCAAGCATTATTCTTTGTTCTGGAGAAATAACTGCTTGTTTAAGGTAAGCATTGACCGGATCAATAGGAGATAATTCCAATAAAACAAAACTAAAAATAGCTACTGCAAGCATTAAAAGTATGAAATGAATTGCTTTATTTCTAATAAATGTTTTTGTTCTATTATTCAAAAATAAAAGCCTCCTATAAAAAAAAATAAAAATTAAAAGTAAATAACTTTTAATTACCTAACTTGTAGAATTAGTACGAGTCCAATCAAGTATGTTACAATAATAATCTTGACCTAATTTGGATATTGTTTTCATATCAATATCATTTTTAACAAAATATCCGAAGTGGTTATCTGCAGCCCATAACCATGGTGAATCACCATTTGGACCAAATCCAGCTCCACTTCCAGTGTATGCTGCTTCTTTCCAGTATTGATATGCATCTTCAAGAGTTCCAGCATTCATACCCTGTTCAAGTATTGCATCTACTTCTGAACTGTTATAAGCATTAGGGTTTCTGTAATCAGAATCTACTAATTCTTCTGGAGATTTACTGTGGTATTGTTGATATACCGCTGAATATGGATTGTCTGATGATTGTTGCATTACTACTGCTTGTGAATACATTTTTGTATATATTGTATCCCAGTCTGCTGATTGTAATTTTATTTCTATTCCCAAGTCTTTAGCTTGTTCTGATATGATTGTTGCAAGTGATTGTCTGTCTTGTTTGTTTGGTGGATAATATACTTCAAATGAAGCTCTTACTCCATCTTTTTCTCTTATTCCATCACCATCAGTGTCTTTCCAACCTGCTTGTTCTAGTATTTGTTTAGCTTCGTCCGGTTTGTTGTCTGTTATTTTTGCTTGTTCATTTGCAAATGGTAATGAATCAACTCCAGTATATTCTACTTTACCTAATCCTTTGTATACTGAGTCAACTATTGCTTGTCTGTTAATTCCTATGTTTAATGCTTTTCTGATAGCAGGATCAGAGGTTACATTGTTACCTATTGGACTTCCAGCATCAGCTGTTTTTAATCCTGTATCTGGTAAGTATGGTAAGGATAATCCTTGTGCTCTTGGACTTTCAAATTCCACTAATTTGTATCCATCTATTTTTTCACCATATGATGATATAGGTACTTCTGCTACATCTATTTGTCCTGATTTTACTAATTGTAGTACATTATCTTCTTCGGGGAACACCATTGTTATTTGTTTAAAGTATGGTTCTTTTCCATAGTATTCCTCGTTGTATTCGAAGATTGCTTGTTGTCCTTTGTCCCATTGTTTGAGTTTGTATGGTCCTGATCCTACAGGGTTTGAACCATATGTTTCATTGTTGTAGTCTTTTTCTGGGACAATACCAACATATCTTAAATCATAAATAAACGTTGATTGAGGTTTTTTGAGTTTGAATTCTACGGTTGTGTCATCAACAGCTTTAGCTTCTTCAAGGTTTGTAAGGTCAAGTTCTCCATCACTTACTTTTGCTTCATTGAATGTGAAAGCTACATCTTTGGCTGTTAGTTTTTCACCGTTTGTGAATTTAACATCATCACGTACTTTTACTGTCCATGTTAGTCTGTCATCACTTATACTATAATTTGTTGCTAAATCATTTACAAAACTACCATTTTCATCTGAACCGAAGAGTGTACTTTGTACTAATGGGTTGAAGTTTAAGTGTCCATTTCCCCATCCTGTTAGTGGGTTGAATCCAGTTTCAGGTTCTCCAGTGTGTCCAGGTACTGTTAAGACAATATGTGTTGGGTCATTGTCTTTATTGTTACCTAACATTGAAGAAGCTGCAATGATAGCTATGATAATAACAACAACTGCTATAATAGCATATTTTATTTTGTTATCCATAGTTATTTTTCTCCATATTATGCTGATTAAGAATAGTAGAAAGTATTACTTTTATGCCAAAATTTGATATAAAAGTAATACTAAATATCAATATCTTAATACATAAAGTTAGATATATGAATATAGATATTTAAATATTACGAATTTTGATATATGTATTACTTTTTGATGAATTGATTAGAAAAAAGTAATACTTTTAAAAAAAATATAAAAAAAGTTATAATTTATTGATATCATCAAATAAGATAATATCATCAGCTATAACATCCAACAACTCTTTATCATGACTAACAGCCAATATTCCAATTTTATTATGCTTACAATAATCAAGCAAAGCATCCCAAATTTGTACCTGAGTAACAGCATCAAGCATAGTACTAATCTCATCAGCAATAATAAACTTAGTATTAGGATTTAATGCTCGTAGTATACTAAACCTTTGTAATTCACCACCAGATAACTCACTAGGCCAACGATTCAGCCAAGTTTCCTTCAAACCAAAAGTATCTTTTAATTCTTGAGGTGGGTTCCAAGACTCTTCTAATACTTTATGCATTTTCCATTTAGGATTCATTGTCTTTTCTGGATGTTGAAAAATTAATTGAACAGGATAAAAACCTTTATTATTAATTAAATCTTTATCAAATGTTACTGTTCCACTATAATTTGTTATATAACCTGAAATTATTTTACAAAAAGTACTTTTTCCTTTACCACTATCTCCCATTAACCCTATAACCTTATTATCTGGAATAGACAAGGACATGTTTTTAAGTATGGGTTTGTTCTTTTTATAAGAAAATGAAATGTTATTGGCATTAAGATACATCTTCTTCCTCCTTATTAAAGTTATGACAACGAATCATAGCACCACCATATTCTATAAGTTCTGGTTTATTTTTCAGACATTTTTCAGATTTTATTGGACAATTTTCGCTATACACACATCCAGGTATTTCTTCAAGTGGTTGTACACCCTCCGTTAATTTAAACCCATTTTTAGGAAGTGCCTCAATTAATGATTTAGAATAAGGATGCAGTAATTTACTAGAATCCCTGAAATTCTCTGATGAATTAATTTCTATCACATATCCAGAATAAAAAATTGCAATTCTGTCTGCTATTTCTAATGCAACCTTAATATCATGAGTAATAAGTAATACTCCTTTACCATCATCTTTTAAAGCCTTTATATCTTTAATGGTTTCATTTATACTTTTTTCATCCAAACCAGGGGTTGGTTCATCAGCTATTAATAAATCAGGATTATCTAATAATGCTGTAGATAACAATACTTTTCTTGCCATACCACCGGATAATTCAAATGGATATAAATCATCAACACTTTCATCCAATCCATATTTTTCGAAAACTTCTCTTTGTCTAACTTTCTTTTTCTCATATTCTTCTTCGTTTTCACATTCACCGATTGCTTGTTGTGACACTTTCATAAGGGGATCTAAGAAATTAACTGATTGTGGAATTAGACAAATAGCCTTTCCACGAATTTTTTCTTTCTTTTCTTGTGATAATAACTCACCCTTATATTTTATATCTCCTGTAACATTAGCATTATAAGGCAATATTCCTAAAATTGAATGAGCTAAAAGACTTTTACCTGAACCACTAGATCCAAGTATCGCAACAATTTCTTGTTCTCCAACATCAATAGTTAAATCAGATATTACTTTGGAATCATGCCTATTTAATCCCTGAACATACTGTGTAAAAGATATTGATAAATTATTTACTTCTAATAACTTTTTCATAATATCACCCAACTATTTATTTGCTTCTGATGGATCAAATAATCGTTTAAGATTATCTCCTACAATATCAAACAATAATACTACAATTAATAATGCTACACCAGGGAAGAATGCTAACCACCATGCACCCATTGCAAGGTATGTCATTGATTCAGATAATATTATACCAATAGCTGGTTCATGAGGTGATAAACCAAATCCTAAAAATGTTACGCTTGCTTCATGCATAATTGCATGTGGGAACACCAGTAAAATTCCTACAAAAATCTGTGAGAGCACTAAAGGTAAAATATGTTCTTTTGCAATCCATAACTTGTTTTTACCAAATTTACCTGATAATGCAACATATTCAGATGTGTTAATTTGCATTATTTCTGCACGTAATACTCTTGTAAGACTTACCCAATGAGTGAATGCTACTGCCATTGTTACACCAAAAGCCCCTTTACCTAATGCTATAGAAATCATCATAATAAGTAGAATATGAGGTATTGATGCAAATAAGTCAATTAACCAAGCTATAAATTCATCACAGTACCTGTTGATGCTTGATATGAATGCTAATATAACTGCAATTATACTACTGATTATGGATGCACCCAATCCAATCATGATACTTAAACTTAAACCTTTGATAGTTCGGATAAACATGTCACGACCCATCCAATCAGTTCCAAATATATGTTCAAATGAGGGAGGTTGCATTTTTATAGCAAAGTTTGTAGGTAAATTAGCATCTATCATAAAACCACTGACAAATATTATTAACAATGCAAATACTGTTAATCCAATTGTTAATAGTGTTTTCTGTCTTAAATTTAATGAACTAAATAATCCCTTATTATACCAGGGCATTTCAGTCATCATCATCACCCCTTATTCTTGGGTCCACATATTGATAGATTAAATCTGCAATTAAGTTTCCCATATAAACAAATATTGTACTTACAATAACAATACCTAACAATAATGGAACATCAGATCGTAAACCTGCTGCTACTGTTGCTTGACCTATACCAGGATATGCAAATACCTGTTCAACAAGAATTGTTCCACCAAATAATTCATTAAATGATAAAAATTGTATTGTAATTGCAGGAAGTAATACATTTCTTATTCCATGATTTTTAATCATTCCCCAGAAACTTTCTCCTCTAGCCTGAGCAAATAAGAAATAATCACTTTTTTTAACGTTAATAAGTTTATCTCTTGTGAATAATGTAATTGATGCTATTCCAACAACACTTAATGTTATTGCAGGCAATATTAGTCTGTATAACCATTGCCAGAAAGTTACTGTATCTGATAATTGTCCTATTGGAACAGAAAGTCCTATTGGGAACCATCCCAGATATACTGAGAAAAACATTAAGAATACTAGTCCTATCCAAAAAGTTGGTGAAGACTGTAAAATGTAACAATAAGTTTTAATAACTTTATCTATCCAGGATCCTTCTTTTGCACCTGCAATTATTCCTAATCCAAATCCTACAACTGCTGAAATTATCCATGAAGCGGCCATAAGAGTTAATGATGCCATGAATTTTTGTAAAATTACTTCAGTTACGGGTACACGATAAATTAATGAAAAACCCATACTACCTGTTGCTAATGTTTGAAGCCAACCCATTACTCTTTCAGTTAATGTTAAATTTGTTCCCCAGTATTGTCCGATAATTGCTAGTTGCTGTTGACTAACAATTCTTTGTCCAAGATATGCTCTAACCGGATCAATAGGTGATAATTGTATCATGATAAAACTAACTGCGGCAACAACAATTAATAAAATGAGTAATCGTATAGCTTTAAAACCTAAAAATTTAGTTAATTTTTTACTGTTTATTTTAATCATCTCTATAAATAATTTTAAAAAAAGTGTTTTAATATTTAAAAAAAATGATTTAATGGAATAAATCATTTTATATTTAGTTAAATTATGATGCTGTAGCGTTTACACGTTTCCAATCATAAATGTTACCCCATATATCTCCACCGTGTGGATAAATAAGGTGTGTACCATTAGATATGTCTAATGAATCAGAAACGAAGTATGTGTAATCTACTGTTCCAATCCATAAGAATGGATAATTAGAAGCTGCTTGTTTTGCTGCTTCAGACCAAGATGAGTATGAACTGTTTAAATCTTGTGTCATAGCAGCATCAATGTATGTATCCACTAATGTGTCATTAAGTACTTCTGGGTTATCATATCCTTCTCCTGCTACTCTTGAATCATATTGATGTTGAATTTCATATGGATCAGCTGAACCGAATCCCCATACTACTCCAACTTGGTTTCTTACTGGGTCAATATCATCCCAACTTTTACCTTCAGGAGTTATTTCTATACCTAATTGTTTAGCTTGTTCTGCTACTGATACTGCTATTGCTTGTCTTTCTGTAGCTGATGCTGAGTAATATACTGGGAATGATGCTTTTACTCCGTCTTTTTCTCTTATTCCATCCCCATTAGTATCTTTCCATCCTGCATTTTCAAGTATTGTTTTAGCTTCATCTACTTGACCATCTTTGAATGTTGAATCAAATGCCCATGGTAATTGTCCTGCTACTCCAGTGTATGATACATTACCCATTCCGTTTAATGCACCGTCAATTAATGCTTGTCTGTTTATACCTATGTTTAATGCTTCTCTTACTGCTGGATCTCCAGTTACATTGTTACCATAATTGTTTTGATCTTCACCTATTTTTGCACCTGTATCCAATTGTGTTGGTAATGAAATTCCACGTACATCTATTGAATCAAAGTATTCTAAGTGATATCCTTCTACTGATTCATTTGAATAAGATACTGGTACTTCTGCAATATCTACTTGACCATTTTTAACTGCTGCAAATGCTGCATCAGAATCTAGGAAGAGGTTTGTTATTTTTTTGAAATATGGTTTTGCACCATAGTAATTATCATTTCTTTCTAGGATGAACTGTTGTCCTTTATCCCATTGAGCTAATTTATATGGTCCAGATCCTATTGGGTTTTGTCCGTATGATTCATTGTTGTAATTTGCTTCAGGTACTATTCCAACATCTGTTAATTTGTTTACGAAAGTTGAATCTGATTTATTTAGTGTGAATACTACTTGTGTGTCACTGGTTGCTTTTGCTTCTACCATTGAAGATAAATCTGCTCCTTCTCCAAATTCTTTTGCTGTGTTGTATGAGAATGCTACATCTTTTGCTGTTAATTGTGTATCATCTGTGAATTTTACATCGTCACGTATGTTTACTGTGTATGTTTTGTAATCATCAGATACACTGTAATCTGTTGCTAAATCGTTTACGAAGTTGTTATCTTTATCTCTTTTAAGTATTGTACTTTGTATTAATGGTTCTGTTCCTGAATCATGGTATCCCCAACCATGCATAGGGTCAAAACCATATTCTGGTTCTTCACCGTGAGCAGCAACACAAGTAACTAATTCATCTTCTGCATGACTAGTGCTTCCACCACCTAAAGCTATAGCAGCTACTACTATTACAGCTACTACTGCAATTACTGCTCCTATTATATATTTTTTGTCCATTTGCTTTCCTCATTATGAAATTTATGGTAATTAATATTATGAAAGTATTACATTTTTTTAAATAAAACATGCATTGTATTACTTTTTTACTATTTAATATTAATTATGAATAGTTTGTTTAAAACATTATTTAAATATTACTTTTTAAATAATTAGTATTACTTATTTGGCTTTTAACCCTTAAAAAGTAATACAAAAAATATGCGTAAAAAATGAAATAATAAAAAAAAATTGAACAAATATTAAAAAAAATAAATAAAAACATCCTCATAAACAAAAAAAATTATAATATTTCATTACTAAAAAAAAGTCAAAAAATAGTACTCATATCACACTAAACAATTAAGAAAAAATAATAACAACATGCTAAAAAAATCATTAAAGGAGACAAGATAACTAAAATATAACTTAAACTTACTACATAATATATTATATAATAATTTTCAATGGTGTAATAAAAATGAAGGGTAGTCAACTGTTAATAAACAAACTAAAAGAAAATGGTGTGAAAACTATCTTCGGTTATCCTGGAGGAGTACTATTACCATTTTATGACGCACTATGCGAATCAGATATAGAACACATACTAGTTAGACATGAACAAGCAGCAGCTCACGCAGCCGATGGATATGCAAGAGCATCAGGAAAGACAGGTGTGTGTCTAGCAACAAGTGGACCCGGAGCAACAAATGTGACAACAGGAATTGCAACAGCAAACATGGACTCATCATCAGTAGTAATATTAACAGGACAAGTACCATCTAAAGCTATTGGTACAGATATGTTTCAAGAAGTAGATACAATTGGAATAACAATGCCAATAAGCAAACACAACTACCAACCACGAAGTCCGGAAAAAATAGTGGAAGCAATCGACAAAGCATTCTACATATCATCCACAGGACGACCAGGACCAGTAGTAATAGATTTACCAAGGAATGCCCTAGAAGAAGATATTAACATTGAAGAATACGAAATAAACACAGACATACCCGGTTACAAACCAACAACCAAAGGAAATGTAAAGCAAATAAAAAAAGCAATAGAAGTAATAAACAATTCACAAAAACCACTCATATTAGCAGGTGGAGGAGTGATATTATCAAATGCATCTGAAGAGCTTTTAAAATTTGCAACACTAACAAACATACCAGTATGCACAACATTAATGGGTAAAGGATCAATATCAGAAGAACACCCACTAGGATTAGGTATGATTGGTATGCATGGAATAGAAACAACCAACATAGCAATAACAGAATGTGATTGTCTAATAGCAATAGGTTGCAGATTTTCAGATCGTAGCGTGAGTAATGGAGAATTATTTGCACCAAATGCAACAATAATACAAATAGATGTGGATCCTGCAGAAATTGGTAAAACAATATCAATAGATATCCCAATAGTAGGAGATGCAAAAATCACATTAAAAGAATTCATTAATCAAGTAAAAAGTCCAGATACAACAAACTGGACTAGCCACATATCACAGATAAAAAAAGAAACAGAACCTATAATGTCATACAATGATATTCCACTGAAACCACAACAATGCATAAAAGAAATAATGGAAGCAGTAACTGATGATACAATAATAACCACAGATGTAGGTCAGAATCAGATGTGGATGGCACACTATTATAAAACAAAGAAACCAAGAACATTCATATCAAGTGGAGGACTAGGAACAATGGGATTCGGATTACCTGCAGCAATAGGAGCACAATTTGCAAAACCGGAAGAAAATGTGTTATCTATTGTGGGTGATGGTGGATTCCAAATGGTTTTACAAGAATTAGCAACAATAAAAGAACATGATTTACCAATAGTTACCTGTGTTCTAAACAATAATTACCTTGGAATGGTAGCACAACTACAAAGATTATTCAATGATCATGTATATCAGACAAAATTCTATGACAACCCAGACTTTGTACAACTTGCCAAAGCATACAAAATTAGAGGAGAAGTTGTAGAAAAACCAGGAGAACTAAAAGAAACAATACAAAATGCACTAAAACAAAGAGAAGCAACAGTAATAGATATAAAAATTGATGCTAATGAACTATTGCCAATAATCCCACCAGGAAGTGCATTAAACAATATGAAAAAGGATTTTAGTGATGTGGAGGACTTAAAATGAGTAAACGTAATAAGCATACCATTAGTATACTGGTAGAAAACAAGACAGGAGTACTTCAAAGAGTAGCAGGATTATTCACAAGACGAGACTTCAACATAGACAACATCACAGTAGGAAAAACAGCAAACACCAAAATTTCAAGAATAACCATCACAACATACGGTGACAACAACACACTAGAACAAATCATAAAACAACTAAACAAACTCATAGAAGTCATCAAAGTACGAGAAATGAAACCAGAAAACACACTAAGAAGACAACTAGCACTACTAAAAATACACGCACCAAAAGAACAAGACAAAGCCGAAATAATACAATACGTAAACATATTCAGAGGACACATAATAGACGTAACACCAAAAACAATAACAGTAGAAATAACAGGAAACCCAGACAAAATAAACGCACTAATGAACCTACTACGACCATACGGAATCAAAGAAACGGCAAAAACAGGAATAACCGCAATAGGAAGAGGACAAAAAACATTATGATGATATTGAATTAAAGAAGATTATATGAAAAATATAATTATTCTTCTAATCCTATTTTCATATTAAACTTATCCGCCACAACCTGTAACATAGTTTTATTTTCCTTATTAAGATTAATTTCTCTTATTTTCTTTGGAGAATGTCTTTTAAAGTTAACATATGCCTGGGTAAATGATAATGAAATGAACCGAATTCCTTCAAAATCAAGGACAACCACTTCATCATCCTGAGAGTTTATATTCTCAAATATTTCTTCTGCCAACCAAACACTATCTAATGTCCAAGCATATTCTTCTTTTAATAGTATAGTCATGTCAGTCACCCCCATAACTATAAGGATTATCAAATTCAAACTCTGATAAATCCATAAACTGAGAAACATGATTTTGTTTTAATCTAATTGTAACCAAAGTACCATTAATTACTTTTAAATGACCATATTTATAATTATTTTCATCTTGAATATGTAAATAACCATTTCTAGAGGCAATCAGAGCTTCACCTTTATTTTCATTAATTAATTTATGGATTACTGTTCTTATCCCATTACCTCTTTCATTTAACAAATCATTTGATCCTTTAGTTTTTCCTGTTGAATTACGTGATAAAGCTAACTCAATAGCATGACAATCATCTGTATAACTAATACCATGCTCCGTGTAATTGCCAGGTATGCTCACACCATCATCAAAAATACAAATATCCATTAGATTATTAGCAGGATATATTTGAGCATAGTTTATCCCTATATTTATGGGATGATTTCCAAATGCATGTTCATATATATTATTTGTTAGTTCAGAAATTATATATGTTTGAAACCACCACCCTCCATAACTATGATCTAAATTTTCAACAAAATTAGAGTATGAATCTTCCTCTAAACGAAGTTTTGAAGTTGTAGGCATTTTCATATAATACCTATCCTCACTCTTTAAAAATGACGTTAACTTAGTATCTTCTTGCTTTATTACTTGATTGACATATTTTTTTGTTTTATTAGAAGCAATAATTTTTCTATTATATTTTTTTGCATAATGAATTAATGGAATTAATATTGTTGGAGTAAGAAAATCATATTTTGTCGTATCAATAATATCTAGTGTCATATGATTATTCAAAATATCCTCTAATTTCAAATATTCTTCTTCTAAATTATCCATAATATCACTACTCCTAAATAAGTTTTAGGCTATCTGCTTAAATAATCAGGACTAATAAATTTATTAAATAGAATAAATTTTTTACAAAAAACCTAAAAAACTAATAAAAAGTATTAGCATTAAATGATATAATTATATATGTATAAAAAATTATAAAAAATATATCATTTTTATCTAATTATAATTTAAACAAATATGAGGGGAAAAAATGAATGGAAGTGACGCATTACTAAAGAAACTTAAAGAAAATGGTACTGACATAGTATTCGGTTACCCTGGAGGAGTACTTCTACCATTATATGATTCATTATATGATTGTGACATAAAACACATACTTGTAAGACATGAACAGGCAGCAGCACACGCCGCCGATGGATACGCAAGAACATCAGGAAAAACAGGAGTATGCATAGCAACCAGTGGTCCTGGTGCAACAAACCTAGTAACAGGTATTGCAACTGCACAAATGGATTCAAGCCCAGTAGTTGCACTTACTGGACAAGTTGGAACACCAATCATTGGAACTGATGCATTCCAGGAAGTTGACACTATAAGTATTACAATGCCAATAACAAAAGCTAATTTTCAGCCAAGAAAATCCAAAGACTTACCAGAAATAATTGACGCAGCATACCATATTGCAGGAACCGGTAGAAAAGGAGTGGTTGTAGTTGACCTTCCAAAAGATGTTCTTGAAGCAGACGTTAACGAAGATGACATGAAAAAAGTTATGAAACTTGAAGGATACAAACCTACAACCAAAGCAAACATAAAACAGATAAAAAAGGCAATAGAAACCATAAAGAATAGTGAAAAACCTATTATCCTAGCGGGTGGTGGAGTAATATTATCTGATGCAGCAGGTGAACTGTTCGAATTTGCAAAACTATCAAACATAGCTGTTGCAACTAGCCTAATGGGTAAAGGATCAATACCTGAAGACCATGAATTATCCCTTGGACTTCTTGGTATGCATGGGCTAGAATCAACAAACAATGCAGTGACAGACTGTGACTGCCTTATAGCAATTGGTTGCAGATTTTCTGACCGTACAACAGGTAAAGTATCAGAATTTGCACCAAATGCAACAAAGATTCATATAGACATTGACCCGGCAGAAATTGGTAAAAACGTGCCAATAGACATACCTATAGTGGGTGATGCAAAAATTACCCTACGATCACTCATAGAAGAATATGGCGATGAAGCTGCTAACTGGACAAGTGAAGTTGTAGAAAAAAGAAAAGCATATGTTCCAAAGATGAACTTTAATACTGTTCCACTTAAACCTCAAGAAGTAATTAAGGAGATAATGGAAGCAATTACGCCAACAACAATAGTATCTACTGATGTAGGACAAAACCAGATGTGGATGGCACACTACTATAAGACCAGGAACCCAAGAACATTCTTATCCAGTGGTGGACTGGGAACCATGGGTTACAGTTTGCCTGCTGCAATAGGTGCACAAATTGCCAAACCTGATGAAAACGTTCTTGCTATATGTGGAGATGGTGGATTCCAGATGGTATCACAGGAACTTGCAACAATACATGAGTATGATCTTCCAATAGTTACATGTGTATTAAACAACAGATACCTTGGAATGGTAGCACAATGGCAGGTATTATACTATGATGAAAGAATTTCACAGACAAAGCTTGCACCTACACCTGACTTTGTTAAACTAGCAGAATCTTATGGTGTACGTGGAGAAAGAGTAGAAAATCCTGGAGAACTAAAAGAAACCATACATGAAGCGCTTAAATCAAGAGAAGCAACCGTGATTGATATACCTATAGATCCTAATGAGTTATTACCTATGGTACCTCCTGGAGAGAAAATTACTAAAATTGTTGGAGAATATAAAGTAGAGGAATGATTAAAATGGGAAAACATGATAAGCATACTATAAGCATACTCGTAGAAAATAAGACGGGTGTACTGCAGAGGGTAGCAGGACTATTCACAAGACGAGACTTCAACATAGACAACATCACAGTAGGAAAAACAGCAAACACCAAAATTTCAAGAATAACCATCACAACATACGGTGACAACAACACACTAGAACAAATCATAAAACAACTAAACAAACTCATAGAAGTCATCAAAGTACGAGAAATGAAACCAGAAAACACACTAAGAAGACAACTAGCACTACTAAAAATACACGCACCAAAAGAACAAGACAAAGCCGAAATAATACAGTACGTAAACATATTCAGAGGACATATAATAGACGTAACACCAAAAACAATAACAGTAGAAATAACAGGAAACCCAGACAAAATAAACGCACTAATGAACCTACTACGACCATACGGAATCAAAGAAACGGCAAAAACAGGAATAACCGCAATAGGAAGAGGACAAAAAACATTATAATACTCTTCCAACTAAACTACTTTTTTTGTGATGTTTAATGACCCAAAGATCAATTTTATCAAGAATTGCCGAGTTTATTCTTAAGAAAACTAAACCAAAATATATGGATTCGCAAGAAGAAATTAAACTATTTTTAGCAGATAAACAGGATGAACCCGTTAGGACAATATTTCATACTGAAGAATTTGAAGATATGAAAATAGTTACTATGGGCCATGACTATGATAATTCTCATGTAATAATATACCTCCATGGTGGTGCTTATGTTAACCAGTTAAATTATCAGCATACCATCTACTGTTATCTTCTTAGCAGAATTCTTAGAATTCCCATTATTTTACCTGCATACCCCTTGGCTCCGGAACATGATTATAAAGATGCATATGATTTTATGTATAAGTTATATTCAAGGTTATGCCAACAATACGAACATATTACATTGATGGGAGATTCAGCTGGTGGAGGATTCATACTAGGTTTTAGTCAGTATATTAACTTTACTTCACTAAGACAAGCAGATAATATCATAGCATTTTCACCATGGGTTGATTTGTCAATGCCAAGGAAATATGATGATAAAGATGACCCTATACTGGGAACTGTGGGACTGAAAGAGATTGGAAAAAAATGGGCAGCTGATGATATATTCAATTATAAGGCAAGCCCCCTATATGGTGACAACCAAAAACTACCAAGAACACTAATTACAGTAGGGACAAATGAAATATTCTATCAAGATGTGAAAAGATACTATGAAAAACTAGTAGATAATGACGTGGATGTAGAATTAATAGTAGGAAAAGATTTATTCCATATTTACCCATTGTTTCCAATACCCGAAGCAATAAACATGATAAAAAAAATAAGAAAAGAAATAAGATAATTAACGCATATACAACATAAATTTACCAAACTTAGGAATTCTGTAAATTATAATTGCTGTAGCATAACTGCACACTATCAATAATACCCATAACAGTAATGCTTTAACCGGCTCAGTGAAAGGTAACATTACAATAAATGGAAGCAATGGAAGTCTAAACAGGTTATGTATCAGGAATACAGCAAATGAATACTTAGACAATACTTTAACCTGACTATAAAATCTTACACTATTCATCCTTGAAACCAGTTCAAACAGTGCAAAGGATCCTGTTAGTATAAATGGGAATTCATACCATAGAAAGAAATTATATCCTCTGATGAATGTATAATACTGGAATAATACACAAATCAGGAAGGACACAATAGTCACTATCCCCCATACATTACTTGATATTTTCTTGAACATTCCCTTTTTCACAAGATAACCTAAAATAATGTAAATACCATAAATACCACCACTAAATCCCAGACAGTATTGTATTGCAACGTTCTGAATACCCTGCATATCTAGTAGAACTGTTATGAAAGGCAGACAAAATGCTAATAATGAAAATACAACTGTTGCCTGAAAAATTGTCCTATCTGCAAACTGCTTTATGGCAGCTGCAACAAAAGGCATAGACAAGTACATACCAATAATCATTGGCATATACCACATATGACTAAAGAAAAGATTACCCGCTTCCACGGGATTGACCTGAATATACTTATTTGATATAACAAACAAGGATAATGCATAAATAGCTGACCATAATACTGTGACAACAATCAATGTCTTACAATTATTATTCCAAAACTTCTTAACCTTCTGATCATCATAAACCCTATCCAATAACAAATAACCCGTTATCATCAAGAAGAAGGGAACACCAATACGTCCAATGAATAATGAAGCAAATTGAAAGATTCTTGAAAATAATGTGTAATTCATGATTGCATCAGAGGATATAATATATATACCATCCACAGAATGAATATACAATACTGTTAATATAGCTATTGCACGTACTAAATCAATCCATTCAATTCTTGTTTTATTCATAAACCAATCTCCTTATAAAGAAGTTTGTTTAAAATAATAGAAATATTTTTAGTTAAAAATGTCATAATAATTACAAGATACATGAAAATAATCTTATAATTCTTAACAAACAAGTAATCCTCCAACATAAGGCCAATAATGAAAAAATCATATTATATCCTTTTGAAAAGTCAAACACCCCTCCAATAAGAAAAAAATTGTATACACCATAAATTTAGGATAACTTTATGATAGGAGAAAAAAAGATTGAATTAAATATATAAGATGTGAAAAACATATTGAGCATACAATATATCATATGAAAGGCTCTGTAGAAAACCTTGCATTGAGAGAAATATGAGTAATAACCCAAATATAGTTTTTTTACAGAGCCGAAATTAGAATTTTTTTCTTATAATAAAATTTTTATAACATAACAGGAATAGTTTTTCTTATAGGAAAATTTTTATAATATAAATGGAATATTTTTTCTTATAGGAAAATATATATTGTTTGGCAGGTAGTTTCAAATGGTTCAAAGAGATTTATATATGAGTAAAATTGATGAATTTATTGATATTGATTTAATTAAAGTTATAACTGGAATAAGACGTTCTGGTAAATCTTATTTTTTAAATTTATTAATTGAAAAACTAATTTTAGAAAAAAAAGTTGATAGGGAGAATATATTATTAATAGATTTAGAAATACCTCCATATAACTATATTACAACTCGTGAAGAATTAGATGAAATAGTATTAGAATTTATTAAAAGAAATAATTCCAAAGTTTATCTATTTTTTGATGAGATTCAAAAAGTCAAAGAATGGGAAAAAAGTATTGCAGGTTATCATAAGTTAAAAAATACTGATATTTACATTACTGGTTCAAATTCAAAATTACTCTCAAAAGAATTAGCAACATTATTAACAGGTCGTTATGTCAACATCCCCATATATCCATTTTCTTTTAATGAATTTTTAGATTATAAAATTGAATTAAATGATGAATGTATAATTAATAATAAGAATAATTCAGAAATTGAAAATCTTTTTGAAGAATATTTAGAATATGGAGGTATGCCTGTAACTATTGCTACAAGAAAAAATAAATTAACAACCTTAAATGACTTATTTTCATCCATATTATATAATGATATAATAGAAAGATTCAATGTACGCAATACGGGATTATTTAAACGTATTATACGATTTATAATAGAAAATATAGGTAATCTTATTTCAGCTAATTCAATATATAAACATTTAAAACCTACAATACCTGAAGGTTTAACAACTAAAACTATATATAATTATTTGGATTATCTTGAAGAAGGATTTTTATTATCTAAAGTATCCAATGAATCTCTAATAGGATATGATGAAATTGTAGGTTTAGAAAAATATTATCTTATGGATCATGGATTTTATAAATCAGAACTTGAGGAAAAACAAATCAATATTGGAAGACGATTAGAAAATATAGTGTTTTTACATCTTCTTAGAAATGATTATATAGTAACTGTTGGTCGTATTAACTCATTAGAAGTTGATTTTATTGCAAAGAAAGATAATAAACGCATTTATATTCAAGTATCTTATTTGTTATATGATGAAAAAGTTATTAAACGTGAATTTGAGCCATTGCTTAAAATAAGAGATAATTATCCTAAATATGTGTTAAGTATGGATAAACTTGATTTTTCCAGAGAAGGAATTGAACATGTGAATATCATTAGCTTTTTAAGAAATTTTAATTAATTATTAGACATCAATTTATATCTTTCTATTTTTTTAATAGAAGAGTGTTGGCATAAATTCGTTTTTGTAATACTTTTTATGTGGATGAAACTTTTTTTAGTATGATTGTTACGTATGTATATATGAATATGAAATATATTACTTATCAAGACCCCCCCCTGATTACTTACCAGCTGCTCTTGGATTAAACTTATATACATTTTATTCTATAATTTATATTATCGAAGTCATAGAATTGTTATTTTATGAAATTCTTTTCTTGATTTTCGTTTTTAAAGTTAATGGAGTGAAATAAGCAGTATTAATTATTATGATAGATGAAAATTGTATATATTTAACTCAAAGTACTCTTATTCGAGGTCTTTCTAAGAAACAATTCAATGTTTTAGTGGATATTTCATTGAAATTAAATAAATTAAGAAATAGTGCTATAAAAACTACTAAATTAGATAAATGTGCTGATGATAAACATTTTAAACAGATGAATTTCAAATCAATAATCACTAAAGTTAAAACCGAATTCAGTAAAGATTATTCACTTATTCAAGCCAATATAGCAAATAATGTTATTAAAAAGCATGTTGAATCTTTTAATTCTTAGGTGGCATTAACAAATAAAAGCATCGATAATGAATATAAACGACCATCAAATAAACCTAAAACCAGAGATAACAGTTTACATAATATCATAATACCACGGGAGTCAATAACTTCTTCCAAGAAAAAATTAGCCCAGGGTTACATCGAATTACCCTTAAGCAGAGAATATAAAAAACAATTAAAATCCAAAGATTGCAGACCACGTATTAGAATTCCTGAAAATATACGTGACAAAAAGATTATACAAGTAGAAATTATACCCCTAAAGAATGAACAAACGTTTAAAGCCAATTTCACATACCAAATGAAAAAAGAGTCCCTAAATTTAGATGAAAGTAAAATGATGGGTATTGATTTGAGTGTTAATAATTATGGCAAGTATTGTTACAAGTGAAGGGACCCCATACATCGTGGGCGGGCGATTTTTAAAAAATCAAATAGCCTTCAAATGCAAAAAAACAGCACAATACCAATCAATACTAAACATTAACAGGGACTAAAAACATCCAAACGAATACAAAAAATAAACACCAAATTTAAAGCAATACAAAGACAACTTCCTAGATCACACAACCAAATTCATAATAGAATACATGCAAAAAACAAGACATAGGAACCATAATACTCGGATACAACAAAAACTTCCAATACGAAACAGATATGAGAAAAAAACAAAACCCTAATATTCACACAAATAGCTTTCAAAAAATTCATAAACAAAATAGAAACACAATGCCAAAAATACGACATCAAACTAATTATTACCGAAGAATCCTACACAAGCAAAAGCAGTTTCCTAGACAACGACATACTACCAACCTACAAAACAAACGAAGAAAAAAAAGAGGAATATAAATTTAAAGGAAAACGAATAAAAAGAGGACTCTATAAAACAAGCACCGGAACATTAATAAATGCAGATATCAACGCAGCATGTAACATCATACGTAAAAGTAAGCAGAACTTCCCCAAGGAACGACTGTATAAGTGGGCACGGACTGCCCCAGAGAAAATCAAAAAAATACAAGACTATTTTCAAAAATAAACAATAAAAGAAAAGGGGGTATTGTTATATTTGATTTGAACAAAGACATAATGCTGGTTATCATTTTGATAAAAAGGTTAATATTTTTTCGAGTATTACTTTTTTTCTCTTGAAACTAATTTATGCCAAGTCTCGAAGATTAAAATATATGATTTGATAAACTAAATATATGGAAGTTTAACATTATTTAGGAATAATTTATTTTCAATTTTAATACATGTTAACCTTAGTTAAGAATAATATGGGAATAGATAAAATGGAACGTATTCAGAATTTTGAAAAACCGCCCGAAGTATCCTTAAAAAGAAGTTTAATCATATTTATTGGAAATGTGATTGGAATGTATCTTATTAGTTTTTTTGGATTGGGTGTTAGCATAAGCCATTTCAATGATATTGCTTTATTCGTCATATACATAAGTATAATTAATGCACTATTATGGCCAATTCTTACAAAAATATTAATGCCATTTCTTGTTTTAACTTTCGGAATAGGAACCCTAATATTAAATGGAGTTCTATTGCAATTCATAGGACCCTCTTTCGGAATACATGTAAATGGGCCGGCAATAATTTTAGCTCCATTAGCAATGTCTTTTGTAACAACTGCATTATCAACAATATTAACTATTGAGGATGAAGGATCATATTACAGGTCTGTTTATAGAGATGCTGAAAAGAAAAGAAAAAAAGAAACCAAGAATTATCCTGGATTAATAATTGTTGAAATTGATGGTCTAGCATATGATGTTTTAAAAGAAGCTGTTGACAAGGGTTTAATGCCTACAGTTAAATCCATGATGGAAAATACTCATAATCTTAGGATGTGGGAAACTGATCTGTCCTCACAGACCGGTGCTAGTCAGGCAGGAATTTTACATGGAAATAATGAGGACATAACTGCATTCAGGTGGATTGAGAAAGAAAATGATAATCAGATGATGCAATGCTCTGGAGTAAGTAAAGTAAAAATATTAGAATCAAGAATTTCTGATGGTGACGGATTACTTGTAGACAATGGTGCCAGTAGGTCTAATCTGTTCTCTGGAGATACAGATAATGTGATTTTTACATTCAGTAAAATACTAAACCTTAGAAAATTATACAACAAAGCATGGTTTTCAGTGTTCTCTAATCCTAGTAACTTTGCGCGTATAGTGTGTTTATTTTTATATGAAATGATACTGGAAATTGTTTCACAGATAAAACATGTCATAAAGGATATTAAGCCTAGAATTAGTCGTGGCATCACATATATTCCTGTAAGAGCTGCTACTAATGTATTTATGAGGGAAATTAATACGTCCACATTGATTGGGGATATGATGGTCGGAGATATTGATGTTGCATATTCCACTTATCTCGGGTATGATGAAATAGCGCATCATTCAGGAGTTCGTGATGAAGATTCATGGTATGCTCTTAAGGGAATGGATAAACAGATTAAACGTTTAATCAAAACAAATAATTATACTCCTAGAAAATATCAGTTCGTAATCCAATCAGATCATGGTCAGACAAATGGTGCAACATTTAAACAAAGATACGGACAATCATTTGAAGATTTTGTTAAATCATTGCTTCCTACAAACATGAAAATGTTCGCAAAGATGACCTCAAATGAAGATCATTACGCTGAATCATTCATTCCATTTTCCAAAAAGAATGATGACTTGATTGATAAAGGAGAACAAGAAAAACTGGGAGATTCAGAAGTTATCGTGCTTGCTTCCGGAAATCTTGCAATGATCTATTTAACCCAGTGGAGTCATAGACTAACCTATGAAGAGATACAAATGTTCTTCCCTGAATTGATTCCGGGCATTGTTAACAATGAATATATCGGATTCGTAGTAGTCAAATCATCCGAAAAAGGAAACATGGCAATTGGTAAAAATGGTACTTACTACTTAGATTCTGATGAAATTGTTGGAGAAAATCCTTTCAGAGGATTTGGTAAAAACATTGCAAGACATGTTAAAAGAAACATTTCATTTAAGTACACTCCCGACATTTTAGTCAACAGTTTTTATGATGAAGAAAATGATGAAGTTTGTGCCTTTGAAGAATTAGTTGGAAGTCATGGTGGAGCTGGAGGAAGTCAATCAGAACCGTTTATACTTTATCCTAAAACTTGGAATATTGAGGATGATGAAATTGTTGGTGCTGAGAGCATTTACAGAATATTGAAAGATAATTTAAGAAAATTAAAAGAAGAATGTGAGGATTAAGTTATATAATCCCCCCCCCCAAATAATCATTTTTTTTATTAGAGAGCAATGCTATCAAGTTAAGGATTTCTTCTTTTTAATATCTTATTTTTCTATTTAATCACCATTTTTAACTTTATTTTTACTTAATTCTTCATATTATATTATTATACTTTATACTACTAATTGTTTTTTATTTATATCTATTTTTAAGTATTAATTATAGTTAATTTTATATATTACTTATTATATAGTTTTATTTAAGTAATTAGATATGTTAATAGTTTTTATTTGATGTATTGTCAAGTTTTTGTTATTTATATTTGTTTTTGGTGTGATTTATTATGTGTTTCATGTCTTTTGTTTCTGATTATCTGGAAAAAATTAATAAGTATTGTTGTAGAAAATATGTATTAGATGATGTTCATTTTACCCGTAAGCGTAAAATTGGGATGGATGATTTGATTCTTCATATTATTACCAATAAAAACCGTGCTAATGTTGTAGAATGTTTATCTTTTTATAAAGAACTTAAACAGGATGATTTTGTGACTATTACTCCTCAAGCTTTTAGTGAAAAACGACAATATTTGGATCCAAGAGTATTTGTTGATATGAATTCTGATTTGATGTCTGATATTTATAATCAAAGTGATGAATTAAAGGAATATAAAGAATATTGGATATTTGGTTGTGATACAAGTGTTATTGATTGTCCTAATACACCTTTAACTAAAAAAGAATGGGATGTTCCAAAAGATAATCCTATCCACGAATATCGTAGTAGAGCAAGAATTTCTGCCATTACTGATGATTTAAATCATTTTATTCTATCTTCAGAAATAGTTCCTAAAAATACATCAGAAGTAGAGTTAGCAATAAACCACATAAACGATTTAAAAGATAAGATAACTCTCAATAAGAGTATAACAGTATATGACCGAGGATATAACAGTACAAAACTAATATTATATCACTTGATTAACAAATCAAACTTCATAATAAGATTAAAAAAGGACACCTATAAAAATCAACGAGCAAAAATGCTATCAGATGATGAAAACATAGAAATCAAAGTCAAAAAGATTCATAAAAAAGATTTAACACCTGAAGAAAAAATAATTGCTAAAAGTATAGGAAACCCACAAATAAGAGTAGTGAACATACCAGTAACAAGATCCAATGGAGAAACATACATAGAATCATTAATAACCAATCTTCCACAAGAAAAATTTACCCCAGAAGACCTTAAAAGATTATATGGAACCCGATGGGAAACAGAAATCAATTTCGACAGATTAAAAAACAGATTAGACATAGAAAACTTCTCAGGACAAAAGAAAATAACCATACAACAAGACTTTTACAGCCACATATTCATTTTCAACATACTAATGGCAACATACAATGACGCCACACAACAAATAAACCGAAAATCACGAAAAGAAGTACAAGAAAAACTAGAATACAAACCAAACTTAAACACAATAATAGGACTAATAAGAAAATACCTATTAAAACTAGTATTCGAAGATAAAGCAACACGGACAAAAATAATAAAGCACATAACAGAAATAGCATCCAAAAGTTTAGTCACAACAAAAATAAGCCCACCCCCAAACACCAACAACAGACTAGCACAAGACCCAACAAACAAACACCCCGGAAACAACAGAAAACCATAAAAAAACAAAATGAAAAAAAAGTTACTTCAACACAAAATCCTTAACTTGATAGCATTGATTAGAGAGTATTGATATGAAATATGTGAATTTCAATCCACAAATACATGACATGGATACAATTGCAACATTACAATATAATGTAGATTTTAGAACTTATGATAAGCTTTTTAATTCAAAAGAAAAAGCCATCTCAGCTATTAAAAAAAGTCTTAAAGAAGACGATTGTATTAAGGTTATTTATAAAAATGAAAAGGTTATAGGATTGTTAATTACATATACTAGGAATAAAAAACCTAAATTTCATTTCAGCTCTCTTAAACTATTATTTATTGCCATATTAGATTATTTTGTTATTTGTGACATCAAAAAAGATGATATCTATATTGCAGAAATAGCTATTGTTGAAAATCAAAGGTCAAAGGGTTATGGAACTAAGGTCATTAAAGATGTTATTGATTATGCACGAAAGAAGGGTTATAAAAGAGTTATTTTAGATGCTGATTTCAGAAATCTGAAAGCAAAAGCATTATATGAAAGGTTAGGCTTTAAAGTTTTTAATAAAAAATCTTTTTTAAAAAGAGGCATGTATAATATGGAGTATGAAATTTCTTAAGATATATTTAATCCAGAATTTACAATATATTATAATATGGGGGACTAGAATGTACTGCAATATATTATACTAGATTCACAGATTAAACTAGGAACAATGATTCTTATAATACTTCCTATTTTTATTAACTAATTTTTTCATCATATTACTTTTTCTATTTTTGTATACATAGCTCATTGAAGGATGTTAAGAAAAAATAATATTACATACTTCTAATATATCTATAATTAGAAGAAAATTTAAAGCTTAAATTAATGAATACTTAATAATATTAATTTATAGACTTTTTTTATGTTTTCTATCATTATTTTTTTTCACATATATAGTAGTGATATTAATATTTTTTTTAGAGGTTTGTTGAATGACAAAAATAGTTCATATGTCTGATTTACATATAGGTTTTGCAAATTTTAGAGAAGATATTCTTTTGAATACCATTAATAAGATTAATAAGTTAAATCCAGAAGCAGTTGTAATATCTGGAGACATAACAGATAACGGATATTATAGGGAATTTGTTAAAGTTAAGGAATATCTTGATTTATTAATACCTCCAACAATTGTTATCCCCGGAAATCATGATGCCAGAAATATTGGTGATGAAGTCTTTGAAGAAATTATTGGTGATCGTTACAGTACATTAGACTTGGAGGAGTCTAATATTAAAATAATAGGTTTAGATAGTAGTGAGCCTGATTTAGATCATGGAAAAATTGGCAGGTTACAGAAAAGATTTTTGGAAAGGGAAATTAAGGATGCTGAAGACAGAAATATGTTCATTATTATTACTGTTCATCATCATATTATTTCTATTCCTAATACTGGACGGGAAAGAAATGTGTTGAGTGATGCGGGTGATGTTCTCTTATTGTTACTTGAGAATAATGTTAATTTAGTGTTGTCAGGACATAAACATGTGCCGCATGTGTGGAAGATGAATAATACTATCTTTTCTACTGCAGGAACTGTGTCTTCAATGAAACTACGTGGAAACACCCACCCTTCATATAATATTATAGATATTAATGATGATAAAGTGCAAATTACTTTGGTTAATAATGATGGTTCTACTGAAGTATTAACACCACCATAATCAATTATGTACTGTACTTATCATATAATTTAAAATAATCTGAAAATTATAAATTAATTATTATCTATTGATATTATCACAAATGATTATAAAAAGATGATGCTTTGATATATTTGGAAATTGTTCAAAAATTCCTTTCATATACTATATTTACCAACTATACAATAATTTATTAAAAGATTAACAGTACTACATGATAGGTAAGTTCCTTTATGATTTAGAGTGTGAATATAAGGTTATCCGATTAAATATTTCCCTATGAAAATTATTAATCATCAACCTTAATCATCAACCTACACCCATTTTACTATCTTCTATTAAAGCAGGTAAAATAAGAAAACAAGACATTAAAACAATTTTTCAAAAAATAATCATCAACCAAAAAATACCCTAATCATCAACTAGTGAATCTTTTAATTTTCATTATAATTATTTCTTGTATGATTCAAAAATGATTAGTGATTACTCCTTATCCTATATCATATTATTACAAGTTAAATATGGTTAAAGCATGAATTAACATATTAATAAGAAATTATATCCCTATCACATGTTTGTTTTTGAATTATGTGAATTTACAGTACTGTTTACTATATTATTTTTAATTGTGTATTGGAAGTATTGGAAATTATTAGTATTTTCTTAAAGAATTTTTTTATATAACTTCATACATAGATATAATTATACTTTTTATCTAGATAAGATTATTAAAAAAAAGGAGTACTCGATAAAATGAAAGTATATTATGACGACGATGTAACAACAAATGTTTTAGAAGGAAAAACTATCGCAGTTATCGGATACGGTAGTCAAGGAAGAGGACAATCATTAAACATGCATGACAGTGGATTAAATGTTGTGATGGGTTTACGTGAAGGTGGAAGCTCATGGAAAAAAGCAGAAGCTGACGGACTTACAGTAAAAAGTATTGAAGAAGCAGCAAAAGAAGCAGATATCATCCACATATTAATTCCTGATGAATTTCAGAAAGATGTTTACGAAACCCAGATTAAACCATATGTAGAAGCAGGAAACACAATCTCCTTCTCACACGGATACAACATACATTTCAAACGTATAAGAGTACCTGAAGATGTTAACGTTACAATGATTGCACCTAAAGGTCCAGGATCTAAAGTAAGACAAACCTACGAAGAAGGATTCGGTATCCCTGGTTTAATTGCAGTAGAACAAGATGCTACCGGTGAAGCATTTGATATTGCAATAGAAATGGCAAAAGCTGTTGGTCTTACAAGAGCAGGTGTAATTGAAACTACTTACAGAGAAGAAACAGAAACTGACTTATTCGGTGAACAAGTAGTTCTTTGTGGTGGATTAACAGCACTTATTAAAGCAGGATTTGAAACACTTGTTGAAGGAGGTTACCAACCTGAAATGGCTTACTTCGAAACATGTCACGAAATGAAACTTATCATCGACTTAATCTATGAAAAAGGTTTCAAAAACATGTGGCAAGATGTAAGTAACACCGCAGAATTTGGTGGATTAACAAGAAGAGACAGAATTATCACAGAAGAAGCTAAACAAAACATGAAAGATATCCTCAGAGAAATCCAGGATGGTTCATTTGCAACAGAGTTTGCTGTAGAAGGTGCAAGTGCATATCCTAAACTCTATGCACAAAGAAGATTAGAAGGAGACCTTTTAATCGAAACTGTTGGTAAAAACTTAAGAACAGCTTGTGGTTTAGAAAAAGAAGAATAGGTTTAATCCTATAACTTCTTTATTCATTAATTTCTTTTTAATCTCCAGATAAATTTTTATACTATTTTTGTTAACATTTACCATAATACATAAATCATATCCCTTAAAAAAATAATAATATGAAATATTATATGGGTATGGATCATGGAACTACTGCTGTTAGTTTCCAAGTGATAGATGAAAACAGAGAACACGTCGCACATTTTAAACTTAACAGGGACAAACTTTCAAATAATGATATCAACTTTGAAGATACATTAACTGAATACATCGACCCCGAGAAGATTAAATTATTAGCAATGACATACGCCATGGGTGATTCAATCAAATACATCACACCAATAGAAAAAGTTAAACACAAGGGAATACTCTCCATAAACGGAGCAGGAAAAGTAACCGGGGGAGGAAGCAAAGTATACGATGAAATAGTATCCCTAAACATACCATCCATCCTGATACCAGGACTACACAGAAATACAGAATGTCTAGATAAACGTTTCAGGGCAAGTTACTCACACTGTGCAAGCAGCGAAAAAGTAAGTCTCAGCTACTATGCCTACCAGAAAACCGGTTGGAAAAATATGATTATAGCAGACATCAGCTCCAACACAGTATGCATACTAGTAGAAGACGGAAAAATCAGGGGAGCCATGGATGCATGTATAGGAGCTATGGGATTCATTCACGGACCAATAGATCTAGGCATGATACGTGACATTGACGAAGGCAGAAAAACAGCAAACGAATGCTTCTCCCATGCAGGAATTTCCAAAATAGCAAACATAAACTCAAAAGTAAATAATGTGAAAAACGACCTGATAAAAAAAGCAGAGAATCATGATGAAGATGCACTATTAGCCATAGACTCATTAGTAATGAGTGTGGTCATGGAAATATACGGACTATACGGTATTATGGAAAACGATATTGATGGAATAATACTTACAGGATCAGGTGGCTGCATGACAAAACCAGTAAACATAAGCAGCATGATTAAAGAAAAAGTTGAAAAAATTGCACCAGTACAAGTATTAACACCAAAAAGTGGAGCCCTAGGCAGTAGCTATATTGCATATGACATTATAGAAAACAATAAAGAAGAAATAATGGGAATTAAGGTAATTAAATAGAGTTAATCTGTTAACCATTTACTAAGATCAATACAGGTTGTCATATCAGTGGATAATGCTGTTATAGTTGACTTATTTTTAACACGTAATGTATGAACATCAGTATTTCCATCTTCTTCCATTATTAATCCACCAACTATCCAATAATAAGGATTACCATAAGGATCCAATCTCTTTTCCACATCAGTATCATACATCTTATTTGCTAACTTTACCTGCACTATCTCCTCAGACACAGGGTGTGCTGGTATGTTCAAATTCAAAATATTTGCTCCTTCAGGCATTCCATGCTCCAATACCTTTTTAACTAATTTTCGCACAATCTTTTCAGCAAAACTATAATCTATGCTTTTTACACCATCCTTAAATTTTAGTTCCTCATGTTTAACCTGCAAACTAACAGCAATAGCAGGTATTCCAAAATAAGCTGCTTCAAATGTAGCTCCCAATGTTCCAGATGTTGTTATTGATCTTGCAAGATTTTCTCCAACATTAATACCAGAAATTACAAGGTCCGGTTCTTCCTGCATCAAATTTTTGGATCCCAGTATTACACAATCTGTTGGTGTTCCAGTCACAGCATATGCTTCTGTATTTTCATCAATCTTAGTTGGTATTGCCCTTAATGGTTTCATAAGTGTTATTGCATGACCCACACCACTTTGCTGTTGAGCTGGTGCTACTACTGTTGTTTCTGCCAAGTCTTTTACAGCATTATTTAATGCTAAGATTCCCTCTGAATTTACTCCATCATCATTTGTTATTAAAATTTTCATATTAATATTTATTATACAATCTTTTACTTATTTTTAATTTTATAGTTAAATTATAATACTTTGAAAAATAAAGTATAAATCAATAATAATTATAAATTTTGTCAAACTATGTGAGATTCAATTTAATTATTTCATTTCAAACAATGAATATGAGGGAGAATTTTGGAAAAAAAACGCTTAATCAAGTTTATTGCCACTATTATGGAAGATAGTGGCTTTAATACGCAAACAAACTATCAGGTAGAAAATCAGGTAATAGACATATACGGAACATTAGAAACATCCGTCGGCCAAGTAGGAGTAGTTGTTGCATGTAAAAACTATGAAGAACCATGGAAAGTAGGATTAGATGTTTTAAAGGAAATGGAAAAAGCTGCAAAAGCTGTTAAAGCTTCTAAAATAATTGTATTCAGCACCAATACATTTTCACACGGAGCAGCAGTATACGCACAAAAACGTAACATTAAACTAGTTGACAAGAAAGGCCTAATGAAAATTGCACAAAATTACTCACAAAAACAAAGAGTAGTTTCTGAACCAGTTGTAGACGAGGACGACTTTGACTATGATGACTACTATTATGAAACTTCATCAAGACCTGCAAGTCTAACTCCCAACAGAGGCACCAATTCCCATGCAATATTCTCAGGAAGATTATCTAGAAATCATGACAATGGCAGTGTCAACCAACTCCAAAGTACCCTATACAACCAACCAAGAAGTTACCTGAGCAGCACAACAAGCAGAACACCAGACCTTCGTAGCAAAATACCAGCAATTAACATTAACGGAATGTTAGAATTCTTCTCCGAACATACCATAATATACTTATTAGTATTATTAATAATTGCATCATTAGTCTCATTTATTCTTAACAGAGTAACAAGCGGACCATTCACAGGTGTTGGAAAAATAGCAGCTAGCGCAATAATCTGCTATGGCGGTCTACTACTAGTAGATAGAGACATATCCAATGTAATATTCCAAGGAAGCATAATACTATTTGTTAGCATAATAATATCAATAATGACATTAACCGTCTAAAAGAAAAAAAATGATACTAATTTCTCCCTTCCCAAACCTATTTTTAAAATAAAATCTCTGAAAAACATCCCATCACCCATATTTATCCAATAATTCTAATTTTAGTTCCAAACTCATTATTTAAACAAAACTATAATATTAAAGTAGAAATTAATGGAAAAATAAAAATGAACATGAAAAAAATAGAATAAGAAGTTATTAACTGTTTTTTCATAACTTCAAAAGATTAAAGTGTTTTTTAAGCTGTTTTGACAGTATTTGTTTTACTGTAAGCATTATAACGGTCATTACCAGGATATGCGAGTGTTACTTTGTATGTTCCTTGTTTTGCTTTGGTGGTGTATGTGAATGTTCCTTTGTTTTGGTTTCATGAAATAAATAGTAATACTTTATAAGTTATAACTTATAATTAATTTTTATAATAAACTGTGAAAAAAAGATTAACATATTATTATTTTATGATATATCAGATTAAGTAATTATTAGTAAAAATAAGGTACTATTATTATATTGATTAATTTTTATGAATAATGTATCTTAAAAAATAGTTTTTATTTTAATTGTAAAATGGGCCGGAGGAGATTTGAACTCCTGATCCCCTCCTTGTAAGGGAGGTATCATACCCCTAGACCACCAGCCCAATTGTAAAATAGTTTAGTAGTCTTCATGTCAGACTATACTATAGTATATTATTCATAGTATATAAAGGTTTTGGTTTCTGATTATATTGTAAAAATAATAACAAAAATTGTGGAAAACTTAAAATAATTATATGATAAAGAAGAAAAATATTAACATAAAAGAAATAATTAGAAGGAATTAATAAAATGGCATTCGATGAATCAGGAAAAATATGGTTTAACGGTGAACTAGTAGACTGGAAAGATGCACAAATACATGTATTATCACACGTAGTACACTATGGTTCAAGTGTATTCGAAGGTTTAAGATGCTATGATACCGAACAAGGACCAGCAGTATTTAGATTACGAGATCATATGCAAAGATTAATTAACTCAGGAAAAGTATATAGGATGGAAATTCCATACACACTTGACGAATTATGTGATGCAGTAAAAGAAACAGTAAAAGCTAACAACTTAAAATCATGTTATATTAGACCAATAGCATTTAGAGGTTACAAGGAACTGGGAGTATATCCATTAAACTGTCCTATGGAAACAGTTATTGCTGCTTGGGAATGGGGACAATACCTCGGAGAAGATGCATTAGAACAAGGAATAGATATATGTACTTCAACCTGGAGAAAAATGGCACCAGACACAATGCCAAACATGGCAAAAGCAGGATCAAACTATATGAACTCACAACTAGCAAAAATGGAATCAGTAGCTAATGGATATAGTGAAAGTATTGTACTAAACTATAATGGAGACATTGGTGAAGGAAGTGGAGAAAACCTTTTCATGATAGAAAATGGAGTAATATACACACCAGACATAGGTTCAAGCGTACTGAATGGTATAACAAGAAATACCGTTATCCAAATTGCTAAAGATTTAGGTTATGAAGTAAGAGAAGAACGTATACCAAGAGAAAGAGTTTATACTGCTGATGAATTATTCTTCACAGGCACTGCAGCAGAATTATCTCCAATAAGAAGCGTGGATCAGATAAAAATTGGTGAAGGAAAACGTGGTCCTATCACTAAAGAATTACAAGACTCTTTATTTAATATAATAAACAACAAAGTAGAAGATAAATATGGTTGGTTAGACTTCATATAACCATTATTTTTTTTCTTTTTTCATGCCCTCCCCAATTTTTATTAAAAATCACATAATATGAGGTGATTATTATTTTAGATATTATCAGTGCCATAATACTAGGTGCTGTACAGGGACTTAGTGAATTTTTGCCAATAAGTAGTTCAGGTCACTTAGCATTAATACCGCACCTTTTAGGTGTACAAACCGGCCTAGAATTTGATACTGTCCTACATATAGGTACGTTAGTAGCAATATTTTCATTCTTCTGGAAAGATATAATAAATTTGATAAAAGGTTTTTTACTTAGCTTAATTGATTTGACGGAAGGCTTTGACAAGTTCAAATTTGAATTACGAAAAGTTCCAGAAAAACGTTTTGCATGGCTAATTATAATAGGTACCATACCAACAGGTATAATGGGAATATTATTAAAGGATCTTATTGAAACAATATTCAGGGGAACAATATTCATTGGATTTTTCTTAATAATAACAGGTTTATTATTATATTACTCTGAAAGGCATTCTTCAGGTAATATTACTGCAAAGGACATGTCTTTTAAGCAGTCAGTAATTATTGGTATATGTCAAGGACTTGCAGTATTACCTGGTATTTCAAGATCTGGTTCAACTATTGCATCAGGATTATGTCTTGGTTTAGAAAGAGAATATGCTGCAAGGTACAGTTTCCTATTATCTGTTCCTGCGGTAATTGGTGCAGGATTAATTCAAGTAAAAGATATTGCAACTCTTGATATTCCATTCATGGTATTATTAGCAGGATTTATATCTTCAGTAGTCTTTGGTTATCTTGCTATTAAATTACTTATGAAAATGATTAAAGGTTGGAGTTTAGACATTTTTGCATATTACTGTTGGATTGTAGGAGCTTTAACATTAATTTTATCATTAGTTTTCTAAAAAAAAAAGTATTATTAGAGGTATCTTCCTCTTTTTTCTATTTCTTCTATTTTTTTAACTACTTCTTCACTGTCATAACCTTCTAAAAAGTATGTGAAATATTTTTCAGATTCATCAGGTACTATTGTTGTTAATGACTTCTTGAATACTAGTAAGTCCGTTCCCTTATCCTCTAAAAGATTACTGTATTTGCCTAGACCAAAGTCTATGAATACTGGACTATCATCCTGTATTAATATGTTTGCAGTTGTTAGATCCCCATGAATTATTTCACCATCATGCATTCTCCTTACCATCATACCAATATTGTTTAGTATCTGTTCAAGATTTCCTGGTTTTTCCAAGATTTTTTCTTGCAGCTGATTTGCACATACTTTTTGCATTATAATATCATAATTTTTTAAGTCTACTGAGTATATGAATGGCGTTTTCACACCATACTTTTTGCAGTCATGTAATAATTTGGCTTCTTCCTTGGTTCTTTCTATGCGTAATTTATTATCTAATTCTCTTGTTCTGTAATTTTTTGATACTCTTTTTTTGATAATTGCCTCTTCATCATCCCATAGTATCTCAGATATGTCTGCCTCTGCTCCCTTAAATCTGATATCACTTGGCAGTTCTAGATTATGTTCCACTTTTTTATTTATCCATGTTACATCTACCTGGTCTGTCCGGTATTTTGGATTAATGTAACTGTTTTCTATACCTGTTTGTCCCTGATTGTATGATAGTAATCCTAACCTTGCTATCATAGAACCATTATCTCCACAGTACTTCATTGGCGGCATATAAAAGTCTACATAATGTTCTTCACACATCTGTTTTAACATTTCCCTTAGTTTTTTATTAGCAGCTACTCCACCACATAGTAAGACTTCCGTCTTTCCAGTGTAACTAAGTGCTCTTTCAGTAACCTCACATAGCATTGCAAAACAGGTTTCCTGAAAACTGTTACATACCACATCAAGGTCTACTCCCTGTTTGTATTTATTAATTGCACTTGTCAATATTCCACTGAATGATAAGTCCATACCCTTAACTACATAGGGTAATTCAATTGTTTTATCAGTGTTGAGTGCATGTTTTTCAACTATGGGCCCACCGGGATGTCCTAGTCCAACATCTCTGCTGAACTGGTCTAGACAGTTTCCGATAGCTATGTCTAATGTTTCACCAATAATCCTGTATCTTCCTGTCTCGTAACTTATTATCTGAGTGTTTCCACCACTAGTGTATAGTGTCACTGGGTCTTTTGCTCCTGTAGTGAGTTTTCCAATTTCTACGTGTCCTATGCAATGATTTACTCCTATAAGTGGTACGTTAATGTTTTGTGCCAAGCTTCTTGCTGCTGTTGCAACTGTTCTAAGTGCTGGTCCTAGTCCTGGACCTTTTGCAAATGATACTAAGTCAATATCATTTAATGTGAGATTGGATTCCTTGAGTGCTTCTTTTATTAGTGGAACAATGTGTTCTGCATGGAAATTTGCTGCTTCTCTTGGATGTATACCTCCTACTTCTGGATATAATTGGTCACCACATGTTGCAAGTATGTTACCTTCATTATCTACTATACCAATTCCTGTTTTTTCTGCTGTTCCTTCAATACCTAAACATATCACAATAATAACCCCATTAATCAAAAAATCTTAAATATAAAGCCGTTAAATCAAGCATTTTTTATTTTTTATTCATAACTATTAATATATTTGAATAAAATAATTAATATTATATTTGTTAAATAATTAGAGAGGAATTACAATGGTAGACAATGTCAAAATATTCGGATCAGACAAAGTATTAAAAGAACTAGAAAAATCAGAAAACATGGTATTTGCATGTGTACTCGGTAACACAGAAGTATCAAAAATTGAAGGAATCAGTGGAGCAGGTGGAAGTCCAGAAATGACACCATACACTCCAGCTTTAGATGTTGAGTTAATGCTAAGAAATGCAGCATTAAGTCTCCCAGAAATTGCAATCACAGAAAGTGATGAAGTACCTGCACCAACCCCTGGAGTACTTACAAAAACAACATATGAATTATTAGATATGCCTTTTGTAGCAATAAGTGCAGGACTTGAAGTTGAACCAAAAACATCATTCATAAGCTTAAACGGTCAACCAGGTGGAGACCTAAGAGAAGGAAAAGGAGTTCCAAATCCTAAGGAAATATTTGATAATGCAGTAGAAACTGGTAAACTTTTATCACAACTTGCTGACCATATAATGATTGGAGAATCAACACCAGCTGGTACAACAACAGCACAGGGAGTTCTTACAGCACTTGGTTATGATGTTGAAGGAAAAATTAGTGGATGTATGATGCATAACCCTCATGAACTTAAAACAAGTGTTGTGAATGCTGCACTGGAAAAGAATAATGTTAAACCTGGAGACTTGAAAGATGATGCATTTAAAGCAGTAGAAATAGCTGGTGATCCAACAATTATTGCTGCAGCTGGATTAGCAATTGGTAGTAGTGTTCCAGTAACACTTGCTGGTGGTACACAGATGACAGCTGTAATAGCAGTTATTAAGTCCATTAAACCAGACTTTGACTTCTCTAACATTGCAATTGCAACTACAGTTTATGTAGCAAATGATGAAACTAGTGACATTTTAGACATTGTTAACCAGATAGCTGATGTGGCAGTTTATGCAGCTGATCCTAAGATGGAAAATTCTACCCACCCTGGACTTGCAAGTTTTGCTAAAGGATCAGTTAAAGAGGGAGTAGGTGCTGGTGGAAGCGTGTTATATGCTTACCTTAAAGGTATTACACCTGAGGAATATCTAAGTAAACTTGAAGAAATTACAAGAGCTGTTTTCGGATAAGATTACTGTAATTCTTTTTCTCCCCCCACACCAATATATTTTTTGATAGTGTCAACACTTGTGGGTATGAATTTCATATTACAATATAGTTACAAAAGTATGAAGTTAAATTTGATGTTATAAATTTGTTTTTTATCGCCCCTTGTGGGCGTGCTTCAAAAAATAAGTGATAATTAGGTTTATATAGTAAAAAGGAGAGATATTATATTATGAAATCCCAAAATACCTCTCCTATTAATAATTATGACGACAAACAATATAAACTTGACGATTATTTTGATGAACTACCTAAGCAATGTAGCCAATGCTATTAAGTTGAGTTATTTTTTTATCTTTTTTTATGCTCTTTTGATATTTCCTGGAAATTTGTTGGTTATGTCTTTTACTATTCTTTCTGTGTTTGGTGGATCGATTAAGGATGAAGATAAATCTTCTATCATCTCGTATATACAAAATTCTAATAATTTTAGTTTAAATTCTTCTTTTTCTCTTAATAATACTATTAATATGTCTTTGAATAAACTGAGTGCAGTTGATATGTTGATTTGGTATCGTCTTTTTTTGTTTTTTGAGATTAATATTGTCATAAATCTTTCTCCGTCTTGTTTAAGTGTCATAGTCATGTTGTATGTTAATATTTTAGCGTAGAAGTCTTGTTTTATGCATATTTCTTTTCTACCGCTGAAATTTTCTATTTCGTGTATGTTTTTTAATCGGTCAAATTCTGTTTCTATACTCCATCTTTGATGATATAACTCTTTAAAATCATCATATGGTGCCATTTCTTTTGTTAAATTTGTAATAAGGTATTCTTTATTTTCTTCTTCATCATTTTCTTTTTCTAATTTTATTTCGATTATTCTTAGTTTAATTCGTCCTTCTTTTAGGTATTTTTCTTTTATTTCTTTATTTTCAGCATTTTTTAAACGAGTATTATTTATGTTAATCCATATGTTTTCATCCTGTTTTGTTAAATTTTCGCGTTCTTTTTTGAATGTGGAGTCTTTTAATCGTATTATGAAATAGGAGTTTTGTTCTATGATGTTTAACATCATTTCTAGTGAGTCATATCCTCTGTCACCCATAATTATGCTGTTTTTTAAATCGATGATGTTTTTAAGCTCATTTATTTGTCTAGATGCAAGTTTGGGTTCGCTAGTTGCTTTAATATTGATGTTGGCACTTATTACCATATTAGTTAGTGTATCAGTTATACATGAAATTCTTGCTCGTGGAATAGTGTTTTTAGCATCTAATTTGGACTTAATTCCATATTTTTCGTTAGTAATAGTATGATTAGTTAGTGTTATGATGGAAGTATCTGCTGCAAGTAATGATTTTCCATTATATTTATGTAAATGTTTTAATTGTTTGTATACGTTATGAATTAACTTATCATTTTCCTCTTTAAATAATTCAGGGAGTAAATTTTGTCTTCTTTGGCAAAAAGCAGAACCTGAAACTTTAAAAAACCAATTTTTTTCAATTCTTTTGATGAAATGTCTAGCTTGTGAATTAATGTTTAATCCATTATTATTCAATATAATACCTGCTGTGTTTTCGGGAGTTAATTTTTTTGAATATATGAAGTTATTTTCATTAACATAATACTTTTTATCTATATTTCGTAAATTGGATAATGTGTTGGATACTATTACTTTTGAAAACATGATAAATCAAACCACCAAAATATTACATAATGTTTTTTATAGATGATGTGATGCAAAAAAAAATATTAGATTAAAAACAATAAGAATAATGATCTAAACCTATAAATTACTATGTATTAATGATTAACTCTTTATTTTTGGGTATAACTTTAGTATTTTTACATTTATAATTTAGTTTTTGAGTTAAAATCTCCCATATTTGCTTCATACTGTAATCGACATTAAATTCTTTTAAAATAAAATCATGAACTTCTTGAATAGTAATTTCATCATTTTCTTTAATCATAATGTCTACTTTATGTAAATCTGATTTACTTATTTTTTCTGGTCTTCCACCAGTATAATTAGGTTTCAAACCATCAATTCCCTCAGATTCACAAATTTTAGCCCACCTGTGAATAGTCTGATAAGATTTATTCATTTTATGTGCTACCATATCATATGAATAACCTTCTGCTAATAAATTAATAGCATATAATCGTTCATATATTCTATGAGCTATAACATACTCATGCATTGCTTCTTTTAACTCAGATTTAGACATATTCCTAAAAATATCAATTTTAGTTTTGCCTACCATATATAATAATATATACATCATCACTTATAAATATTATGTAAAAAAAAATAAACATTAAAAAAAATATATAATCCTACCAAAGTTCAACAATACCTCAACTTAATAGCATTGCAATGTAGCCGAAAAGAATATATAGAAGATAAAATTGAAAAATTAAATTCCAATTTAACGGTCTTTAAACTTAATGATACGTATCATTTAAAACAGAAACATGTTTATTGTCCTGAATGTTATTCTAAAGATATAAATGAAAAAGGATATTACTCTAGAGGAATATTATTAATGGATTATGGTCTTGTTGATTGTAAAATTAAACGATACAAATGTAAACATTGTGGAAACGATTTTTCAGCAGATATTTCTTCTATTGTAAAACCTAATTTTACAGTATCAAATGAAGTATTAGACATTGTAGAAACATATTACTCAATTGACTTCACAAGTGTCAGAAAAATCAGAGAATTCTTTGAAAAAGTTCATGGAATTAAGATATCCCATCAAGAAATTCAAGACATCTTAGTCGATTATCATATTCATTTTAATCCAAATATTAAAGAATATTCAGGATATTATGCATTTGATGCTTTATGGATAAAAATAAAAGAAATCAGTGATAAATACGTGTTTTTATTAGCATTAGTTGATGTGTGTCATGATACTATTGTAGCTTATAAAGTTGTTGAACATGAAACAGAAGAAGAAGTACTAAAATTTCTCAAAGAAGCCACATCAAATCAAGAACGAAAAGCCATTACAACAGACTTAAAACCCGAATACATGTCTCCCATCAATGCTTTAGGATTTAAACATCAATTTTGTAAATTCCATTTTAAACAAAATAACAATAGAATTATCAGAAAATATGTTAAAGATAACAATCTCCCTGAAGAAAAAATAAAAGAATATAAAAAGTTTTTACCAGAATTATATGAAATATATGATGTAAAAACTCAAACAGAAGTAGCAAAAATCGTAAAAAACTTGAAAAAGAAAATAAATGACTTTCCCGAAGTTATTCAATACATAATTAATGAAAAATTAGCACCGTATTTTAAAAACTTAACATATTTCCTTGAAAATGCAAAAATCGAAAGCACAAGCAATATCATAGAAAGAATATTTGAAGATCTTGCTCCAAAGCATGTGAAAAAATGTTATAAAACTATAAAAGGATTTTTATCAAGATTTAACTTAAAATTAAAGCGATGGGATGAGAGAAATGCGATTTACTGAAATGATGTTAAAATACCCACACATCTTGACACCACCTATTTTTTTTGATACATAATTTTTTTGTACTAGTTTTTTAATATATAATTATTGATAGAAATGATAGTAACATTTATTACTGGAAATGAACATAAAGTTAAAGAGGCAAGAGGTATTTTTGAAAAATTTGGTATTGAAGTTGACCATGAAAATCCTGGTTACCCAGAAGTTCAAGGCTCAATTGAGGAAGTGGCAGCTTATGGTGCAAAATATGTTGCTGAGTTGCTTCAAAAACCAGTTATAGTAGATGATACTGGCCTATTTATAAGGGCACTTAATGATTTTCCTGGAACATATTCATCTTATGTTCAGGATACAATAACCAATAAGGGCATTATAAAATTATTAGAAGACAAACAGGACAGATACGCCGAATTCAGGTCATGTATTGGTTACTGCAAACCCAAATGTGAACCCAAGACTTTTTTAGGCACTGTTTCTGGAGAAATTTTATCAGAAGAAAAAGGTGACAACGGATTTGCATATGATCCACTGTTTTATGTTGAAAAATATGATAAAACATTTGGTGAACTTACTACTGATGAAAAAAATGAATGTTCACATCGCAGAATATCTATGGAAAAATTTGCTAAATGGTATTCGGAGAGTGAATTATAATTTATTATATTATATGTAAATAAGATTTTTTAGTATAATATAAAATATTTTTATAAAAATTAGATGGAGATATTTTTTATGGCAGATAAACCAGAATGGTTAGAAATGAGTGACGATGAAATTATTGAATTAATCGTAAAATTACACAGAGAAGGACAAAGTACCAGTCAAATCGGTATTATATTAAGAGACCAGTACGGAATTCCTAGTACCAAAAGTGTTTTAGGTGCAAAAATTACTGAAATTCTAAAAGACAACGGTACAGAATTTGCTTACCCAGAAGACTTATTAAACTTAATTAAAAGAGCAGTTAACATCAGAGAACATTTAGAAGAAAATCCTAAAGATTTACATTCAAAAAGAGGATTAATGAAAATTGAATCCAAAATCAGAAGATTAGTAAAATACTACACAAGAAACAATGTACTTCCTGAAGGATGGAGATATGACCCAACAACAGCAGCTCTCCTTGTTAAATAGGGCTGATGAAGCTTGTGATTTGTTAAAATCACATATTGATAACCAGCATGTTGTGAGAATTATTTCTCACAATGATGCTGATGGATTAACTTCTGCCGGAATTTTTGCTAATGCAATTACAAAGGCAGGAGGTAAATTCCATATTACTATATTACCAAGATTAAGAGATAGTAATGTTAAAGACCTTACTAAATCTCGTTATAAACTATTTATTTTCTCAGATATGGGTAGTGGAAATCTTGAAAGCATTTCTAAACTTAGTGGAGATGTGATAATTGCTGATCATCATCAATTCCCTGAAGATGTAGATCCTGAAATGCAGGTTGATTATAAGAAGATTGTTCACGTTAATCCACATATTTTTAATATTGATGGAACCAAGGAAGTTAGTGGTTCAGGTTTATCTTATTTATCAGTTCATGATTATGAATATTATGAATTGGCAGGGCTTGCCTTAACTGGTGCATGTGGAGACATGCAGTTAAAGAATGGTCCAATGGGTATTAATAAACTTATTTTAGACGAAGCTTTAGAACATAATACTATGGAAGTTAAGGATGAACTTAAATTAGCTTATTCAAGTACTCAGCCATTATATAAGTCATTAGCTTATACTTATACTCCTGTGATTAAGGGAGTTTCAGGTTTTGTTGAAGAAAGTGGTGAATTTCTGGATAATATTAATGTTCCTAAGGATAAACTGCTTCATCAGCTAAGTGATGATGAATATAATACCTTGAAGGATGAATTGATGAATATTAATGAGAACATTTATGGCAAAACTTATAATATTCCTAATATTAGGCGTGAATTAAGTAATGTTGAGGAATATGCTAACTTATTGAATGCTTGTGGTAAAAATAAGGAGTATACTGCGGCTGTTAGTATTGAACTTGGCAAGTATAATCAGATGGATTTTGCTCTTAATTTATTATCAAAATATAGTAATTATATGCAGAATGGAATTGAATGGATAAAAAGAGAAGGTAGTATTCAAGAAGAAAATATTCAGTACATTTATACTGAAGACAAAGAGCAGAAACAAGTTGCTGCAGCTGTTAGCAGTATTGGTATTGAGTTAGGTATATTACCTGATAAGCCAATATTAAGTTTAATGAAAATGGATAACTTAATTAAAGTATCTTCAAGAACTACTGATAATATGGTTGAAAAGGGTGTTAATTTAGGCGTTATTATGAAGCAGGCATCAAACAATTTTAATGGTTCTGGTGGTGGACATAATATTGCTGCTGGTGCAACTATACCTTTTGATCAGAAAGATAATTTCATCAATCTTGTTAATGAAATGGTGGAGTATCAGATAAATAATTAATTGTTGAAGTGGTGAATATGCAACTTACAAAATATGAAGAAGATATGTATAATGGTGAATATGGTGAAGGTAAAGCTGAGTGTATGGAAATCCTTGTTAGTTTAGGTAAGATATATGATGCTGAAAAGATGATTCCCATTACATCTGCACAGGTATCTGGGGTTTCATATAAAACTATAGGTGATGCTGGATTAGATTTTGTTGTTGATTTAGGTCAGAAAGCTGATGTTGAATTGGAAACTATGCTTAATCCTGCCGGTGTTGACATTGAAAACTGGGAAGAACTTGGTTTTAGTAAAGAGTTTACTGATAAGCAGATTGATATTATAAGAGGTTATGAAAGTATTGGTGTTATGAGTACCTGTACCTGTACGCCTTACTTAATAGGTAATACTCCTTTATTAAATGATCATGTTTCATGGTCTGAATCTAGTGCAGTTTGCTATGTTAATAGTGTTATTGGTGCTAGAAGTAATCGTGAAGGCGGTCCTAGTGCATTACTTGCTGCTATTGTGGGTAGAACACCTTATTATGGTAATCATATATTAGAAAACAGGAAAGCTGACATGATATTTGATGTGGATTATAACTTTACTAATGAAGCAGAAATTGGTGCTTTAGGTTATTATGTTGGACAAATTGTTAATGATAAAAAACCATATTTTAAACTTAATAACAGTCTTAGTCGTAATAATTTGAAAAGTTTAGGTGCTGCTCTTGCTTCCAGTGGTGCTGTTAGTCTTTATCATGTGGAAAATGTTACCCCAGAGGCTGATTTTGCTAAGAATCATGATTCATTTTCTGAACTTGAAGTTATTGATGTTGATGAAAGTATGGTTAAGGATTCAATAGATAATCTCAGTACTACTGATAAGATTCCTGATCTTGTTAGTTTAGGTTGTCCTCATGCTTCTATAACAGAGATTCAGAAGGTTGCCAGTTTACTTAAGGGTAAAAAGCTTAATAAGGACTTGTGGATTTGTACTTCTAAAGCTATTAAGTCTATTAGTGAACAATGTGGTTACTTGGATATTATTGAAGCTGCTGGTGGTAAGGTAGTATCTGATACTTGTATGGTTGTTGCACCTATTGAGGAATTGGATTATGAGGTTATTGGTGTTAATTCAGCTAAGGCTGCTAATTATGTTCCTAATATGTGTAAACTAGATGTTGTTTATGATACTGTTGAAAACTTAATTGATATGATTACCTGAAATTTTTATATGAATGATGTATATTATGATTAAATTCATAATATTTTCACACACTTATTTTTTTTTAATTAAATATCCTGTTAATATAATAACTATTTTTTTATATATGTATTAGTTTAATGATATGTTCTTGTTATTAAATTATTGATTGAATATTTTCAAAAAATAGAATTATTAATTATAATCTTTTAACATAAAGAGTATATGTATGAATAATTTTATAGAACATGAATATTTAAACAAAAACACGATAGAAGGAAGACTTTATCAGCAAAACCTGGCAATGAGTGTGCTTAAAAAAGGAAATACTATGATAATTGCACCCACCGCAATGGGTAAAACTGTTATAGCAGCCCTTGTATCAGCTGAAAGACTAAAACATAACCCGGACAGCAAAATACTAATACTAGCACCCAGCAAACCATTAGCATTACAACATGAAAAAAGCTTCAAAACATTCCTAAATGCAAGTGTAGCAAGCCTAACAGGAAACGACAAACCAAGCGACAGAAAACAACTATGGAACAATAACCAGGTAATATGTGCAACACCACAAACAATCGAATCAGACATAATATCCAGAGAATACAATTTTAATGACGTTTCACTAATAATATTCGATGAATGCCACCATGCAGTAGGATCATATTCATATGTATACCTAGCACAAAAATATGTTCAACAAGCAAAAAACCAGCTGATACTAGGCTTAACTGCAAGTCCAGGATGGGAAAAAAGCAAGATAAAAGAAGTTTCCAAAAATATTTATGTTAACGAAATTATTATAAAAAGCGAAGACGACCCGGACGTAGCACCATACTTCAACCAAGTACAGACAAAATGGATAAAAGTAAAACTAACACCAGAACTACAAGAAATTAAAGACCTTATCTCAGAAACACTAAAAATGAGACTTAAAACCCTGAAAAAATTAGGCATAATAGATTCAATAGCAAAACCATCAAAACGAGAAGTACTAGTAGAACAAGCAAGATTACAGCAAAAAATAGCTTCAGCCAGCATGCCGAAAAAGGAATATTTCACAGGAGTATCCATATTAACAGAAGTAATAAACATAATGCACTCACAGGAACTACTAGAAACACAAAGCATTAAAACATTAAACAATTACTTCAACAAATTAGAAAAGAAAAAAACAAAAGCAGCAAAATCATTGAAAAATGATTATAAATTCAACAAGGCAGTACTGCTTACAAGAAAATATCTTGAAAAAGGAATTGACCACCCAAAAATGATAAGATTGATAAAATTAATAGAACAATTACTTAAACAAGACAAAAACAATAAAATAATAGTTTTCAGCCAATTCAGGGACACAACAAAAACAATATACGAAAATTGTGAAAAAAATAAGATTAAAGCATTAAGATTCTATGGACAAGCATCAAGAGACAATGATAAAGGATTAAGCCAAAAAAAACAGATAGAAACAATTGATTCATTTAAAAAAGAAGATTATAACGTTCTAATATCAACAAGTGTAGCAGAAGAGGGAATAGACATACCATCAGTTGACTATGTTATATTATACGAACCTGTACCATCAGAAATAAGAATGATACAACGTAAAGGAAGAACAGGACGTAAACATGAAGGTGAAATGTTCATACTAATGACCAAAGGAACATTAGATGAATCATATTACTGGTCAAGTCAAAGAAAAGAAAGAGCAATGAGAAGTAATGTATACAATTCATATAGAAAAGAAAACATTACATTAGACAATCATTTTGCAGATAAAGAAGATATAAAATCATATAATACACAGACAACAGACGAAAATGCAGAAGCAGAAATATACGTGGATTATAGGGAAAAAAATTCCAATATTATGAGAGAATTAGATAAGATAAACTGTAAAATCAACGTAAAAAGTATGACAGTAGGAGACTATCAGATAACTGATGAAATTATAATAGAACGAAAAACAGTAGAAGACTTCAGTAAATCAATTACAGATAAACGATTATACCAACAAGCAAAGGAATTAGTGAACAACTGTAAAAAACCGTTAATGATAATTGAAGGAGAAAACATTTACCATACTTTTCTACATCCTAATGCAATAAGAGGAGCATTATCATCCATAGCATTAGATTTCAGAATACCAATCATACAGACACAAAATGAAACAGACACTGCATTTATGCTTAAAAGAATTGCAATAAGAGAACAAGAAAAAGATAATAAAAAGCCTGTCAGTGTACGTACACAGACAAAACCTGTTACACTTCCAGAACAACAATTATTTATTACTGAAAGTTTGCCAGGAATTGGACCAGTATCTGCAAAGAAATTATTATCACATTTTAAAACCGTGAAAAACCTTGTTAATGCATCTAAGAAAGAACTTAAAGATGTTGAAGGTATAGGTGAAAAAACTGCTAAAAATATTATTGAAGTAACAAATACTGAATTTAAGGAATAAAATAATTAATTTAAAATTTCAATATAATAATAAGGGATTATCATGAAAGTAATTGTTGACCGAAAGAATAGAAAATACATAGTGCATGATAAAGAGTTTCATTCAGAAAAAGGTTTAATACCAGAAGAGGATATTGTTAATGCTAAAGTTGGTGATGTTTTAGAAACACATTTAGGTAAAAAATACACTGTTATCGAACCAAACATTAATGATTACATTGATTTAATGAAAAGAAACTGTTCAATAGTATTACCTCAAGATTTAGGATTGATTACTGGACTTACAGGTATTGGTTATGGCAGTAAAATTGTTGAATCAGGTAGTGGTGCTGGTGGAAGTTTACTATTTTTTGCAAATATTGTAGGTCCTGCAGGTCACGTGTATAGTTATGAAATTAGAGAAGATTTTATAAAGGTTATACAGGAAAATATTGATGGAACTGATTTTAATAATATTACATTATATAATCAGGATGTGACTGAAGGATTTGAACAGGAAGATCATAGTATTGACTTGGTATTTCTTGATTTGCCAAAGCCTTCAGAGGTTATAGAAGATGCTTATAGAATTCTTAAAACAGGGGGATTTATTGCAGTTTACACGCCTTATATAGAGCAGTTCCAGATTGTTAGTAAAGTTTTAGCAAAAAATAGTTTTAAGCACATTGCTATTAGAGAGGGTAATGTTAGAGAAATAGAAATTAAAAATAATAAAACAAGGCCTAATACTAGAATGCCTGGTCATACTGGATATATTACTTTTGCAAGAAAATTATAGTGGGGATTAGATATGAGTTTTAATTTGAAGAATATTATTTCAATAAGAGATTTTACTAAAAGTGATGTAGAATATATTTTAGATAAAGCAGAAAAGATGGAACCTATTGCAAGGTCTGAAAAAGTTTGTCATAAGATGGATGGTAAATTGTTGGGTGTTCTTTTTTATGAACCTTCAACTAGGACAAGGTTATCTTTTGAAACTTCCATGAAAAGATTAGGGGGAGATGTTGTAGGTTTTAGTGAAAAACAGAGTACTAGTGTTCAGAAGGGTGAAGTATTATATGATACTGCTCAAATTATATCACAGTATAGTGATGCAATAGTAATTAGGCATGATATGGAAGGTGCTGCCAGGTTTATATCAGATAGGGTAGATGTTCCTGTCATAAATGCTGGTGATGGTGCTGGTCAACATCCTAGTCAGACATTACTTGACTTGTATACGATTAAAAGAACTTTAGGTCATTTAGATAACTTGAAAATTGCGTTGGTTGGTGATTTGAAGTATGGTAGAACTGTTCATAGTTTAGTGTATGCATTGGCAATGTTTAATGTTGAAATGGTATTTATTGCACCTGAAGAATTACAGATGCCTGTTGAAATTATTGATGATTTAAAAAAGTTGGAATGTAAGTTCACTTTAAAATCTACTTTATTAGATAATCTTGAGGATATTGATGTATTGTATATGACTAGAATACAGAAGGAACGATTCCCTGATCCTAAGGAATATCAGAAAGTTAAAGGTCAGTATACTTTGAATAAATCTAACTTGGAGGGTACAGATATTGTTTTGATGCATCCTTTACCTAGAGTGGATGAGATTAATTTTGATGTTGATGAATTGGATAATGCTATGTACTTTAAGCAGGCATTTTATGGTGTTCCTGTGAGGATGGCTATATTGGATTCAGTTATAGAAAATAGTGAAAAAGGAGATTAGTTTATTATTAATCTTTGTAGATTAATGCTTGGTCTATTAGTTCCGTGTCACATTGAAGAGTAATAATGTTTGTTCTTCCTTTTCCTCTTCCTCTTGAAATTGTATTTGCAGAGATTAGTCCTAACATTTCTAGTTCGTTAATAAAATCAAATAGTCTTCTGTAGGATACTTTATCATTTTTTGCTAGTTTTTGGTATACTTCGTATAGTAAACCTGATGTTATTTCTTCGTTTTTGTTGGTTAATATTGTTATTGCTTCTAATACTTTTTGTTGTTGTATTGGTAGTGTCATTACGACATCAATTATTTTATTGTGTTCTATACGATCTTTTGCTTCTTTAACATATTCTTCGGTGATTACATTTGATTCTTTTTCATCTGCTATTTCACCGGATGTTTTTAGTAGGTCTAATGCGTATCGTGCATCTCCTTCTTCTTTAGCTGCGAGTGCTGCACATAAGCTTATAACTCCTTCATTTATAACGTTAGGGTTGAATGATAATTTTGAACGTTCGTTAAGTATGTCGAATAATTGTTGGGCATTATATGGTGGGAATACTATTTCACGGTCTCGTAGACTGCTTTTTACTTTTGGATTGATGAATCGTTTGAAGTCAACATAGTTGCTTATGGATGTTATTGATACATTGTCGGTTCTTGTTAATGTGTATAGTATGCTGTCTCCATCGTTTTTTAGTATAACATCTATTTCGTCTAATATTACAATTAGTATTAGGTCTTCGCCTAGAATATTTTTACTGAAAAGATTTCTGAATGTGTTTACTACTTCTGCTTTTGTCCATCCTCTGTATGGTACTGGTTTTCCTAGTTGTTGACATAATTTTGCTAGTATTTGGTATTCTGTGTTGTAGTCTGTGCATCGTATGTATTCTATTCTTATGTTTAGGTTGTTTTTTTCTGCGATTTCTTCTAGTTGATTTTTTGCAAACAGTGTTACTGCTGTTTTTCCGGTTCCTGTTTTACCGTATATTGTGATGTCTTGTGGGGTTATTTTGCTTAATGCTTCTACCCAGAATTGTGCTACTGATTTGATTTTTTCGTTTCGGTGTGGTAGTGTTTCTGGTATGAAACGATGATCTAGATATTTTTTTGATTTAAATATCGTTTTTCTGTTTTCTTCTAGTTCTTCGAATATGTTCAT